>PMXD01000225.1 GCA_003165895.1 Bacteroidota bacterium
TTTATCACCTGCTTTCGATCAAAGACACGCAGACGTTAGAATGGCTTAAAAATGCCGAACCCGAACAATACAGCCACAACGCTGAAGTATTTGCCGATAAAATTATTTCGGTTTTAGAGCGGGATTACGATGTAATTAAAGAGTCCGTATTTAAAATAAACCTGGTTGAAAGCGAACCTCAACATGCCATTTACCTGAGCGAGATAAGCGACACGTTTTTAATGTTTACCCCCCGCTGGGATTATGAGGGCTTTATTATTGAAGCAATTGACCAACCGGAAACAGAAGAGATTCGGAAGGGAGAGATTTATAAAGTGGTGCGACGGCATGAGCTTGAGCAGGCCTTTGTAGAAAAGATAAGGGCGCTGCACCCCAACTTTGCCAAACAGCGCAACGGGCAGTTCTATCTTACTTTTGATGAGGCCAAAAAGAAACATTGGTTCCTGAAGGTTTACCAGGATTTACTTGCCGATAACGTACAGATTGTGGGCATGGACCTGCTGCGCCATTTCCGGTATTCTCCACATAGCATACATACCCAAATGACCATTGGCAGAACGGTGGATACTACCCTGCACCTGAATATTCAAATAACATTTGGCGAAGAGAAGGTTGAGTTGTTGAATATTCAGAAAACGCTTTTCAATAACCAGCGCTTTGTGTTGCTGAAAGATAACAGCATCGGGGTAATAAGCGATGATTGGTACGAGCAATACGGTGCCATGTTTAAGCATGGTAAAATTCAGAAAGGTGCGTTAATTATACCCCAATGGATTTTATTGAGCATTGATGAGCAACACCGGAGTAAAGAATTGAAGCCGGTTATAAGCAAAGTTTGGTGGGCTGATTGGCAGCAATGGCAAACTTCGGAACAACCTGTTTTTGCCTGTCCAACGACCCTAAATGCAACCCTTAGGCCTTACCAGCAAAAAGGCTTTGAGTGGCTGGTGCTGCTGTCTAAAATAGGCGCAGGCGCCTGCCTGGCCGATGATATGGGTTTGGGTAAAACGCTGCAAACGCTGGCCTTTTTGACCCATGTAGTTGGCGAAAAACCTAAAGCTAAGTTTTTGATAGTAGCCCCTCTCTCACTGGTGTTTAACTGGAAACAGGAAATTGAAAAATTTGCCCCCGGCCTTTCCACCTATGTCTTCCATCAGAATAACAGGGATCTGGATGAGTTTATGGCTTCTGATAAGCAGGTAATGATTAGTAGTTACGGAACAGTTCGTTCGGCTATTGATGAGTTGAGTTTAATAAACTGGAATACTGTGGTTATTGACGAAAGCCACAATATTAAAAACCCGGCCGCACAAATTACCAAAGCCGTTTATAAGTTAAATGCCATTAACCGGATTGCCCTTAGCGGGACGCCGGTAATGAATAATACCTTTGATATTTTCTCGCAACTAAACTTCCTGGTACCGGGTATGCTGGGTGGGCCGGAGTTCTTTAAAAGGGAATATGCCATACCTATAGACCGGGATATGAGTGTTGAAAAAACCAAAGCCCTTCAAGCCATTACCGCACCATTTGTACTGCGGAGAACCAAGAAGCAGGTTGCGGCAGACCTTCCCGGGAAAACAGAATCGGTTTTATGGTGCCAGATGGAGGAGGAGCAACGGGAAGCTTATGAAACCATCAAAAAGCAGATTAAAGCCAACGTGTTTTTAGACATCGAACGCGATGGTTTCAGTAAAACGAAGTTCTCTATTCTTCAGGGCATCATGAAACTGCGGCAGTTATGCTGTGCTCCTTCGTTATTAAAGAATGATGGGATTACCGCAACCTCTTCCATTAAACTGGATGTGTTGATGGAGGAGTTGAAGAATAATGTGCAGGGCAGTAAGTCGTTGGTTTTCTCGCAATACTTAGGTATGTTGAGTATGGTAGCGGCGCAATGTAAAGCCGAAGGTATCCCTTACCTGTATTTTGATGGCAGCACTCCTTTAAATGAGCGGGCACAAATGGTCAACACCTTCCAGGATGAGAATTCGCCGGAGCGGGTGTTTCTGATAAGCTTAAAAGCCGGTAACGCAGGTTTGAACCTTACTGCTGCGGAATATGTGTTCCTTTTGGACCCATGGTGGAACAACGCAGTGGAACAACAGGCCATTGACCGCACCCACCGGATAGGACAAACCAAAAACATTTTTGCCTACAAAATGATTTGCCGGGATACGATTGAAGAGAAAATAGTTTATCTTCAACAGCGCAAAAAGCAACTGTCTGAAGATTTGGTAAGTGAGGAGGAAGGGTTTGTAAAACGGTTGTCGGAAGAGGATATAACTTTCTTGTTTGAGTAAATTCTGCTACTTTAAGTATTCCGCCACTTTTTTATTGATAAAAGCCTTCACGTCTTTCCATGTTTGTCCTTTAAGGCTAACCGGTGCATCACTTTCATCAGCGTCGGCAAAATAAGTTATGGCCTGGGGAATAGAAATCAATAATTGCTGATTTGGATGTTTCTCGTTATAGGAAGAAATCACATCTTCTATAGAATAGTGGTTTAATAATTCGGCCATATCCCAAAAATCTTTTTTCTGTGCGCGCTTAAAAATGGCGAACACCTTCATGGCCATAATGTCCCTGTCACCATACATTCTTATTCCATCCTCAAAAACGGGCTTATCTATTTGTGCAAAGTAATGATGCTTAACAAAATCAACTTTTACTTCCCCAATAAAACCGAATACACCAACTTTATTGCCTGTATTGCGGTATTGAAATGTTTTAAAATTCTTTTCGAGGACTTGTATGATATGTTCCACGTCAAAATTTACCGGTGAAAACAAATCAAGATCAATTGATGTACGATGCCCGTATCTAAGCGATAAGCACGTGCCACCGACCAGGTAGAAATTCTGTAACTCCGGCATTGCCATTAATTCTTTCAATATGGATAAAGTCCGGGGTTCGACTGTCTCAGTATGTAGCATCTGAATTCGTTTAAGGCCCGGCCGGTTACAGCAGCAGCAAGATAAATAGTGCGTTCAGGCAAATATTTGGCATTTAGCAGGGCGGTTGTAACTTTCTCATCGCCATAATACCTGCGGCACTGGCGTATATCATCTACATCTCCGCGCTCAAATACCCGTTCAATAACAAAGTTGGCTTTGGCATCATAATCAATGTTGTCAAAGTCCACATCCCAAAAAATGCGGCGGTGAAAAATGGGTTTACTTTTTTCAGACATAATACAAAGGTAATGAAAACGCTTATAACCCGATTGAGTAGTCCAACGCTTTAATATGGTCAATAAAGCACTCGGATTAACCTATTTTGCGTAGGTTTTTCTCAAAGCCAGGTAAAAAGTAGTTTAATTAAAAAGCGCGGACGGCAATTATGAAATGTTATTTTCGCGGCCTGTTAAGTTTGATTTGGGTTGTTGGGCATAAAGAAAAGCCACAAAATGAAGCCAAATAAGTGTTTGGCGAAAGTTTTAAACAGTCCGATTGGGGCAATTGAAACCTTGATTTGAGTTTAAATGCCACATAAATCATTGAATCTCAATTTACTCAAAAAATATTAAGCGAAACATTTGCAACTATGTTCACAAAATCTATCTTTGCAGTCCATTTTTTGAAAAAACACGTTTAAAAATCATATAATTGAATGGGTCACAAAACAAGTCCAATAGCTAATCGTCTCGGAATCGTAAGAGGATGGGACAGCAACTGGTTCGGCGGCAAAGACGCTGGCGCAAAACTCGTAGAAGATGAGAAGATTCGCCAGTACATCAAAGCCCGTATCCAGAAGGGTGGTATCGCTCGCATTGTAATCGAAAGAACAATGAAGAGAGTAACTGTAACGATCCATACCAGTCGTCCTGGTATCATCATTGGCCGTGGCGGTGGCGAAGTTGACCGTGTAAAGGAGGAATTGAAGAAACTTACCGGAAAGGAAGTTCAGATCAATATCGTTGAAATACGTCGTCCTGAGCTTGAATCAGCTATTGTTGGCGAAACTATCGCCAAACAATTAGAGGCTCGTATCAATTACAGAAGGGCCCTTAAAATGGCTATCGCNNCTGCAATGCGTATGGGTGCTGAAGGTATCAAAATCCGAGTATCTGGCCGTATCGGTGGTGCGGAAATGGCACGTAGCGAGGAATACAAGCAAGGAAGAACCCCACTGCATACCTGGAGAGCAGATATAGACTACTCTATTACTGAAGCTTTGACCATTTATGGTAAAATTGGTATTAAAGTATGGGTTTGCAAGGGCGAAGTTTACGGCAAAAAAGATTTGACCGGTGCATTTGCAGGCGAGCAGAAAGAAGAAAAGCGCCAGCCTAAAGGCAGGATTGAAAGAGATGATAATCGTGGCGGCAGAGGCGAAAACCGTGGTGGTGGCCGTGGCGAAAGAACTGAAAGAAGAGAGCCAAGAAAATAATTTGTAGTTCGTAGTTCGGCTTCGCTCACTATGACATCAGTGTTTTGCAGTTAATTTGAATAATAAGTAATAGAAAAAAATAAGTAGTCATGTTATTACCTAAACGGACCAAGTTCAGAAAAACCCAAAAGGGAAGAGTTGCAGCTGTAACTTACAGAGGGCACGAAATCGCTTTCGGTACTTACGCGCTTAAATCAATGGAAAGCGGCAAAATAAGCAACAAACAAATAGAAGCTGCCCGTGTAGCTTTTACCCGCTTTATGAAACGTGAAGGCAAAGTTTGGATCCGTATTTTCCCTGACAAGCCAATTACCAAGAAGCCTTTGGAAGTGAGAATGGGTAAAGGAAAAGGTAACCCTGAAGGATGGGAAGCACCCGTCCAGGCCGGCCGTATCATATTTGAAGTAGACGGAGTATCGCGCGAAGTGGCTATGGAAGCTATGTTGCTTGCCGCACACAAAATGAGCGTAATGACCAAGTTTATTACCCGCAGAGATGCCGTTGAAGGATAGTAGCAATTCAGGAAATAAAATATAAGCAAATAATCATGGGAGTAAATAAGAAAGTTAATCACGAAGACGTAAGGCAGTTTGTAACTGAAGATTTAGTTGCAAAAGTTGCTGCTGACAGGGCTGCATTGGATAAACTAAAGTTCAATCATGCAGTTTCTTCATTAGACAATCCTGCGTCTATCAGGGCTAAAAGAAGAGATGTTGCACGTCTTATAACTGAATTGGGAAAACGCACTAAAGAGAACAAAGCTAAATAGGTCATGGAAAGAAATCTAAGAAAAGAGAAAACTGGTGTAGTTACCAGCGACAAGATGGAAAAAACTATCACTGTTACTATCGAAAGAAGAGTGAAGCACCCCATCTATGGTAAGTTTGTAAAAACTACCAAGAAGTTCAAGGCACATGACGAAAAGAACGATGCCAAAACCGGCGATATCGTAAAAATCAGCGAAACCCGTCCGCTTAGCAAAACCAAGCGTTGGAGATTAGTTGAAGTATTGGAGAGAGCAAAATAAATTCACAATGAGAACGGCCCGGCAGGAAAGGGGATATGTGAAATCCAGCTTCTTTGCTATACAAAGCCCAACTCTATAAATAAAAACAAATGTTACAACAGGAATCAAGGGCCAATGTGGCTGACAACAGCGGAGCCAAAGAAGTATTGGTTATCCGTGTTCTGGGCGGAACCAAAAGAAGATATGCCCGCATAGGCGACAAAGTTGTTGTGTCTATTAAGAAAGCATTGCCTACCGGTGGTGTTAAAAAAGGAAGTGTTTCTACCGCAGTAGTTGTAAGGTCTACAGTTGCTACCCGCAGAAAAGACGGTTCATATATCCGTTTCGATGATAACGCAGTAGTGTTATTAACGGCGCAGGATGAGCCAAGAGGTACCCGTATTTTTGGGCCTGTTGCACGTGAACTGCGCGATAAGCAATTTATGAAAATTGTGTCTTTGGCACCTGAAGTATTGTAGGCCCCTCTAAATCTCCCCGGAGGGGAGACTTGAATGCAAATACAGGATTGAGTTTTTAAATTGGATTTTAAGTTTTAAAAATATTAGTTATGAAGTTTCACGTAAAGAAGAATGACGAGGTAGTTATTATCGCCGGTGACGATAAAGGCAAAAAAGGCCGCGTTATTGAAGTTGACCGTCAGAAATCACGTGTTATTGTTGATGGCGCAAACCTGAACAGCAAGCACAGCAAGCCAAACGCTAAGAACCCTAACGGTGGAATTATCAAAACTCCGGGTGCAATCCATATCTCTAATGTTCAGCTTTTGTCTGACGGAAAACCTACCCGTGTTGGCCGTAAGGAAGAAAAAGGTAAAACCGTAAGATTTTCTAAAAAGACCGGAAAGAACCTGGATTAATTGAAACAATCTTTGCTTTTGGCAAAGTGATAATATAAAAAAAGGCGTTGCGAGTTTATCGGACGCCTTTTTTGCATTTTAAAATAAAACAGATGTCATTGCGAAGCCTTTTCCCGTAAAATAATATAAGAGAAAAGGCTGTGGCAATCTTCCGCTGTGTCTTTAATGGCTTTTGTAGCCACACGGCCACAACGAATGGATTTAAAAAAAAACAACATGCTCAATTGGGTATTTAAACCGTTTGATGAATTAACCTTAACCGAGCTTTATGCCATTATGCAATTAAGGCAAGAGGTATTCATTGTAGAGCAAAACTGTCCCTATCTGGATGCTGACGGCAAAGATTTGAAGAGTTACCACTTGTTGGGTTATGCCAATGATGAACTTATAGCTTATTCACGCATAGTAAAGCCAGGAGTTAGTTATGAGGAGGTTTCAATNNCAGAAGTTTTATGAGAGTTTTGGATTTGTTAGGGAAGGCGAGGCTTATATGGAGGATGGGATACCGCATATAATTATGGTGAAGGGACAAGTATAGCGTTGAGAGGGAACCGTATATCAAGTATTTTCACTAATTTAGCCATAAAGGTTAATTCCGTTGAAAGAGATTGCTTATCAAAAATTTTTGGATGCCACAGAACTTGAAAAGCTGAGGCTACGTATAAAAACACACAACGGTAAAGTAGTAGATATTGTGGTGCAATATGAAAGCTTTATCAATGGCAAATGGACACCAATTGTGCGCTATGATTGCGCACATGGATTTTTTCACCGCGATTTACTTTATCCTAAAGAGCAAAAGGAAAAGCAAAGTATCAATATTACATCACTTGAAAATGCTTTGAATTATGCTGAACAGGATATTAAAGACCGGTGGGAGTTTTATAAAGAACGGTATCTTAAAAAACTGAAGAAATGACAAAAAAGGAAACAATTAACCGCAACATTGGATTGACTTTTGATTTTTTGCGTCAGGTAGTAAAGAATCCATCGCTACTGGATAAAATCCCAAATGGCTCAACCCTGGAGTTTGTTGAAAAGGACTTTGCGAAAATGGAGAAGCAAGGCAAGTTAAAAGCGAAGGGCCGCAGAAAATATATGCACGTCAAATCCGAACTTCAATTGGTATAATTCCATTACAAAAGGATAAAGCTATGCGCGAACTTACCGATGAAGAAATGGGTATACCAGGCCCCAAAGTAAGTAAAGAGCAACTGGAAGACTGGTTAGGTAAAGATGATGGCGAAAGCTTTGAGCTATCAGAAGGATTTAAAATCATGAAACCTGATGGGCTATGCCAACGATGAACTGGTGGCTTATTCACGCATAGTAAAGCCTGGCGTTAGTTATGAGGAGGTTTCAATAGGCCGGGTAGTAAGTTCAACCAGGCACCGGGGGCTGGCCTATGGCAGGCAGCTAATGGCAGAAAGTATTGCTCAAATTGAAAAGCTATATGGACCGATGCCCATCAGGATAGGTGCACAGCAATATTTGCAGAAGTTTTATGAGAGTTTTGGTTTTGCAAGAGAAGGGGAGGCTTATATGGAGGATGGGATTCCGCATATAATTATGGTGAGGGCAGCGGTTTATTGATAACAACAGAAAGCATTATCTTCGGGATATGAAAACAATAACGTTCACATCTGATTCAGAAAAGAAACTGAGCCTGCTTGTTGAGGTAGCGCGGGAAATGGGTGTAAAGGCCAAGCCTATGCGCGAACTTACTGATGAGGAAATGGGTATACCGGGACCGAAAATAAGTAAAGAGCAGTTGGAAGATTGGCTTAGCAAAGATGATGGTGAAAGCTTTGAACTTTCAGAAGGATTTAAAATCATGAAGCAGGACCTGGCTTCAAAACTGAAAAAGAAGAATGGTCATCGAAATTAAAAGGCGGGCGATGAATACCATTGTGGAAACTGCCTTGTATGTGGAAAGTTTAAATACCCCGGGCAGTGGCGCAAGATGGATGCAAACCATTGAACAGGAGATTAGAGAAATTGCACTTTCCAAGGCTAAATTTGCTATTTGCAAGAACCCTTCTTTAGCTAAATTTAAGTATCGTTGCGTCAGTTATAAAGGCTGGATTATTGCTTTTAGAATTTCTGCTAAGAAATTTGAAGTATGTAGATTTGTCTGGGGAAAGAAATTAGTATAAGGCCACGGGATGGGATTCCGCATATAATTATGGTGCGGGTATATTTTTAGGCTCAACTCTAAAAATGTGGGATTTCGTCAAATTTACCGGAGGATAGTAACATAATTATTAAAACTCCTCTTATCCGCTAATTGCAGAATATAGGAATAAGTTCCATCCGGTAAAGCCTCATTGCTATCAAGCATGGTTCCTTCCCAATCATTATGATAATCCGTATTTTCATAAACCAGGGTACCATACCGGTTAAACGCTTTCAAACTGGCAGGCGCGAAATACTCAAGGTTGGTAAAAATGAGCTTGTCGTTCTTCCCATCGCCGTTAGGAGAAAAGCTCTGGGGAAGAACGACACCCGGTTGCACAGCTTTCGATATTGTTGCAGTTTTGGGAACTAAATTGTGCATTAGCCCAGTTCCCCACATGAACTACATGATGTTTTATTCTCTCCTGTCCCGCCACATGTATAGCAACCACCCAAAGTTCCAAAACCACCACATTTCTGGCATGGCCCAGAATAGTCGAGATTACTTTTTCCATAAATATATCCTTTCCCAGAACAAAATTTACAGACAATCCAACCCCTAACGCAATTTGGACATTTGGTAGAAGTATAACCTTTCCCCTCACATTTTGAGCAGGGGGAGTTAATTAAAGTGTCAGATTGGGCAAATAAATCTGAGCATATTACCAGCAAAAAGATTATTAGCGAAAAATATAATATTTGGTTCTGTCGCATCTATTATCAATTCTTAGCTTCGTCTAAACTAAGACAAATTTTCAAAGGTCACTCTTTTCTCCAATTGTTTTGCTATTTTTGTTGGTACAAAATTTATTGCATATGAATGGTGATGGGAAAATAAAGGGTTCAGAAATTAAAACCCGCTATAAGGAGTTAAAAATTAAATGGGTCGGACGTGGATACGATGGGCTTAATACTTTCCTTATAGATGCCAAAAAAGGAATATGCCGCAGTCGAAAGTATCAGTATAGCAAAGAGCAAATCCATAATAACAGATGGTTTAGTATTGAAGAATTTCTCAAATACTACAAATAAAATGGCATCAAAGTGCAAAGGTTTTCCCGGTTATGGCTAAATACAAGCTATCGGCGCAAAAGTCCCGTTCGTCTGGCCATTCAAGCACCCTGCCTTTGTGGGTAATTTGCACCTGTTTGAAGCTATCGTAATTCTTCCAGTCGGCAAACACACCCTTACCTGCTAACTCCGAAAAGTCTTTTTGCCCTTCGGTGCCATCGGTAAATATAAGTTGAACCTTATAGCCATCTAAAACCTTTGCCTCTTTAATTCTTGCTTCCATGTCAGAATTGTTTACTACAAAAATAGGAAACAATTTAGGATTTACGTCTTTGGCCATTGCGGCTCTTCAAACCCTAGATCACTAAACAGCACAGCCCTTCTACAAAGACAAACAGAAACATTATCTTTGAATAAAATACACTGCTATGAGTACCGTATTAATGGCTGAATTTGATAATCCGCGCGAAGCTTTAGCTGCTTCCAAGCTTCTGAAAAAGCTGGGCAGCGATGTAAAGCTGATGAAAGGAAAGTTTTGGGAAGATGTTTACATGGCTACGATGATTGATGAGGGCATGAAAGAGAAGGGCACGGATAAGGTTGAAGAAATTCACAAAAAGCTGCGCCTTATTGACTTTAGATAAATTGCTTTACTAGAAATACTATAATCCCTATATAAAACGGCGCGAACAAAACTATCATCCATTTTAGCAATTCGGCTTTTGTTTCAGAAATCTTTGCTTCAATCTCAGATACGATAGCCCTTTTTATTGCCATTGCTTACCATTTCTACCAAATATAGCTGTTCTATTGCTGAAACACAAAAACATACGTAACCTTCTCTAACATTGAATTTGTGCCAACACTGTTGACACAAATGTATTTAAGTAACAAGCTGCCCTTTTTGCTACCCAACCCTCACTTTTGGATAGATTATTGCAATGAAATTTGTTTACTACCAGTAAACTATTTACTTTTGAACTATGTTTAACATTATTGCCAGGCGGACGATTAATGAATATGCTGAATCATATCCTGACGCAAAAATTGCTTTACAAAGATGGTATTATGAATTGGAGGAGGCGGATTTTAAAAACTTCAATGAATTAAAAAAGGTCTATCTGAACGCCAGTTTGGTATCTGATGGACGGGTGGTGTTTAATATTGGCGGAAACAAATATCGATTGGTAGTGCGTATAAATTTCCAATTCAAAGGCATTCAAATAAAATGGTTTGGAACGCATCCTGAGTATGATAAAATAAATGTCGAAACAGTTACTTTTAAAAAGAAGAAATCATGAAAATAAAAGTTCTGAAAAACGAGCGGGATTATGATGAGGCATTAAAAAGCGCCGATGAAATATTTATGGCCAAGCCAGGCACTCCGCATGGAGACGAACTGGCATTGCTGTTACTGGTAATAAAGGATTATGAAGATAAGCACCATCCCGTGGCATTGCCCGATGCCGTGGCTATTATAAAAATGCACATGAAAGAGCATGGCATGAAGAATAAAGACCTGGAACCGATGATAGGCAGCAAAGGATATGTTTCGCAGATTTTGAATAAGCACAAGCCGCTTACTGCCGATATGATGCGTGCCTTGCATAAAAAATTAGGAATACCGGCCCATATTTTGCTCGCCGCTTAGCCTATAGATGCTAAAATGCCGGTAGTAAGCATTAAAATAGACCGGAATCGTCCTTACAACCGTCTATTTCCTCAAAAATCTTCAATAGATATTTGGAAATCTGTTGGTAACTACTATTTTTGCAGTCCCTTTTTAAAAACCGGACGGTTGGGAATCGTCCACAAATATTTTAAAATGAGCAAAGTCGCAGCATACTCTCCGCGTTTAGCGAAGCGTTATAAGGATGAAATCGTACCAAAACTGATGGAGAAGTTCAACTTCACATCTGTTATGCAGGTTCCCCGCTTAAAAAAAATCTGTTTAAACCAAGGTGTTAACGGCGCTACTTCTGATAAGAAGCTGGTTGACGTAGCATTAACTGAAATGACCGCTATTGCCGGCCAGAAAGCAGTTGCTTCTCACGCTAAAAAAGCTATTTCTAACTTCAAATTACGTGAAGGAATGCCTATTGGTGCAAGAGTTACTCTTCGCGGTGACAGAATGTTCGAATTTTTAGACCGCCTGGTTTCTGTGTCTTTACCACGTGTGCGTGACTTTAAAGGCGTAAACAATAAAGGTTTTGACGGAAGAGGAAATTATACCCTGGGGATTAAAGAGCAAATCATTTTCCCTGAAATGGAAATTGACAAGGTTACCCGTATTAACGGTATGGATATTACGTTTGTAACATCTGCACCAAACAACGAGGAAGCCTATGCTTTACTTGAAGCTTTGGGAATGCCTTTTAAGAAAGACGTTAAAAAAGAAGAAACTAATAACTAAATAAGGAATACAGGCGTATAAGATGCGTCTTTAAAACCGTAAAAAGAATGGCAAAGAAATCAGTAGAAGCCCGTCAACGTAAAAGAGAAAGACTCGTTAAGCAATATGCCGAAAAAAGAGCGGCGTTGAAAGAAGCAGGCGAGTGGTCATTGCTTGACAAGTTGCCTAAGAACTCTTCAAAAGTAAGGTTGCGCAACCGTTGTGCACTTACCNNGAGCGAAGCCGAACTACGAACTAAATAAAAGAAATAAAATGAACGATCCAATTTCAGATTTTCTGACAAGAGTAAGAAACGCTCAACAAGCCGGACACAGACTGGTTGAAATTCCTGCTTCAAAGCTGAAGAAGAGAATTACCGAAATAATGTACGAGCACGGTTATATCCTGAAATATAAGTTTGATGAAAGCGCCGACAAACAAGGTGTTATCAAAATAGCTTTAAAATATGATGCTACCAGCAAAGCTCCGGTTATTAAGAACCTGAAAAGAATCTCTACCCCGGGTTTACGTCAGTATAAAGGCCATGAAGAATTGCCACGTGTATTGAGCGGCCTGGGTATCGCTATCATCTCTACTTCTAAAGGGGTGATGACGGAGAAAGAAGCACGGTCTCAGGGAATTGGTGGTGAAGTTTTATGCGAAATATTCTAGGAGAGTATATAGTATTAAGTATTAAGTATTAAGNNCTTAATACTTGCTACTAAATACTAAAAAATAAAATTCTAATTTATGTCACGTATAGGTAGAGCCCCAATCACACTTCCAAAAGGCGTTTCGGTTGAAGTAATGAGCGGAAACGTTGTGAAGGTGAAAGGCCCAAAAGGAGAAATGTTCCAGGCAGTTGATCCGGATATCGCTGTAAAGGTTGATAGCGGCGTTGTAAACGTTGAACGCCCTACTGAACAAAAAAGACACAAAGCTTTGCATGGTACTTACCGCGCATTGATAAACAATATGGTTCACGGTGTTTCTGAAGGATACACTGCAAACCTTGAGCTGGTTGGTGTGGGTTACCGTGCAGATGTTGCCAAAAACGTATTGACTTTGAGCGTAGGTTATTCTCACCCTGTAGTTGTATTGTTACCGGAAGAAATTAAAGCTTCAGCCAAACAGGACAAAGGTCAGAACCCTATCNNTGCTGAGAGGCCAAGGTTCAGCGTTTACCGCAGCAACAAGGAAATCTACGTTCAGTTGATTGACGATGCTTCAGGAAATACTTTGCTGGCTGTATCAACCCGCGATAAGGATTTTGCCCGCACCGGAACCAAGGTAGAGCAAAGCAAATTGATAGGTGTTGCTGCTGCTAAGCTGGCCGCTGAAAAGAACATAACTGAAGTTGTGTTTGATCGTGGTGGGTTCTTATATCATGGTCGTGTTAAGGCTGTAGCTGAAGGTGCACGCGAAGGCGGATTGAAGTTCTAAGTGATTTCACAGATTTAAAAGGATTACACAGAAATATATAACAATGGCAAAATTGAACGTTCAAAAGCTCAAAGCGAGCGAATTGGAATTGAAAGAGAAAGTGGTGAACATCCGTCGTGTAACCAAGGTTACCAAGGGTGGTCGTACTTTTACCTTCTCAGCAACTGTGGTGGTAGGCAACGGTAACGGAATCGTTGGTGAAGGCCTTGGTAAAGCAAGAGAAGTTCAGGAAGCAATTCAAAAGGCAATTGATGATGCCAAGAAGAACCTGGTAAGCGTTCCTGTATTTAAAGGAACTATACCTCACGTTCAGCATGGTAAATTCGGAGCTGCGAAAGTAATGTTGCGACCGGCCAGCCAGGGAACAGGTGTTATAGCCGGAGGTTCAATGCGTGCTGTGTTGGAAAGTGCAGGTATTAAAGACGTTCTTGCAAAATCGCAGGGTGGTGCAAACCCGGCAAACGTTATCAAGGCAACTTTAGATGCACTTGGTAAACTTCGCGACCCTTATACCGTATCGAAGAACCGCGGCGTATCAATGGAAAAAGTTTTCAAAGGATAGGCCCCTAAATCCCCGAAGGG
>PMXD01000073.1 GCA_003165895.1 Bacteroidota bacterium
AATACTTTATACTCAATACTAAATACTATTATGAAAGACGCCTACATCTACGATTCCATCCGCACCCCACGGGGACGCGGAAAAAAGTCAGGTTCGCTGTACGAAGTGAAACCTATCGACTTACTTGCTACTTTATTTAAAGCCATGCGCGAACGCAACGGCAACTTCGATACCACACAGGTAGACGATGTTGTTTTAGGCTGCGTAACCCCCATTGGCGAACAGGGCGGCGACATTGCCAAATTTGGCCACGTTTACGCCGGTTGGGACCAACAGGTACCCGGCATGCAGATAAACCGCTTCTGCTCATCGGGCCTTGAAGCCATCAACCTTGCAGCCATGAAAGTGCGCAGCGGTTGGGAGCACCTGGTAGTTGCCGGTGGTGTTGAAAGCATGAGCCGTAACCCCATGGGCAGCGATGGCGGCGCCTGGTATCTCGACCCTGCTGTTAACTCAAAGCTGGGTTTTATCCCGCAAGGCATCTCTGCCGATTTAATTGCAACCCTCGAAGGCTTTAGCCGCGATGCGGTTGATAACTACGCATTACAATCTCACCGCCGTGCAGCCGAAGCGCGTAAAAACGGATACTTCAAAAAATCCATCATACCGGTTAAAGACCAGAACGATATTCTGATACTCGACCATGATGAAACCATCCGCGAGGACGCATCAAAAGAAGCCCTGGCAAAATTGGATCCATCATTCGCCATGCCCGGCGAGTTTGGTTTTGATGCCGTAGCAATGCTGAAATACACCACCGTTGAACAAATCAACCACGTGCACACACCCGGCAACTCATCCGGCATTGTTGATGGCGCAGCTATCACCTTAATAGGCACTAAAGAAATGGGCGAACAACTCGGCCTTAAACCACGGGCACGCATAGTAGCAGCAGCGGTTACTTCATCCGACCCAACCATCATGCTTACAGGTCCTGCCTTCTCTGCCCGCAAAGCATTAAAAATTGCCGGCATGAACGCCAAAGACATTGATATTTACGAAATGAACGAAGCCTTCGCTTCAGCCGTATTAAAATTCCAAAGAGAACTGGATATTGATAACGACAAACTAAACGTAAACGGCGGCGCTATAGCCATGGGCCACCCCCTCGGCGCAACCGGCTCAATTCTTTTAAGCATAGTATTAGACGAATTAGAACGCACCAACAAATCCACCGGCTTAATTACATTATGCGTAGGCGGCGGCATGGGCGTTGCAACAATTATTGAAAGAGTATAATTTATTGTGTTCAGGTTTTCAAGTGTTCAGGTGTTCAAGTNNAACACCTGAATACCTGAACACTTAAAAACATTAACACTTAAACACACAAAAATATGGCCATAAATTATAATAAAGACGAACAAGGTATAGTTACCCTCACCATGGACCGCCCCGACAAAAGCGCCAACGTGGTAAACAAAGCATTTGGCGAAGCCTTCAAAGCAACCATTGCTAAACTGCAGCAGGATAAAGACACCATCAAAGGCATCATCATCACCTCAGCCAAAGAAACCTTCTTAGCCGGTGCCGATATCGATGAGATGTTTAAAGAAANNAGAAACCGATGCCAAATTTTTCTTCGACCGCGCCCAGGAATTTAAAGCCGGTTTAAGGTATCTCGAAACACAAGGCAAACCCGTAGTAGCTGCTATCAACGGCACCGCCCTCGGCGCAGGTTTCGAAATTGCGCTGGCATGTCACCGCCGTATAGTAATCGACAATCCTAAAATTCAAATCGGTTTACCCGAAGTAACCCTGGGCTTACTACCCGGTGGCGGAGGTGTTACCAAAGTAGTTCGCCTGCTGGGTTTGCAACCGGCTCTGGCATATTTGGGAGAAGGCAAAAAAGTATCTCCATCACAAGCATTAGCTGATGGGTTGATTCACGAATTAGCTGCCGACAAAACCCAACTGATTGAAAAAGCAAAAGCCTGGATAGCCGCCAACCCAACCGCCATTCAACCGTGGGACAGCCGCGATTATAAAATGCCCGGCGGCGCACCTAACACACCAAAGGTAGCTTCAGTGTTACCGGTGGCCCCTGCCATGCTTGCCAAAAAAACGCATAACAATTACCCTGCACCTTTAGCCATTATGTGCGTTGCCGTTGAAGGAGCACTGGTAGATTTCGACACCGCAACGCGTATCGAAAGCCGCTACTTTGCACACCTCGCCAGCGGTAAAGTTGCCAAAAACATGATTAAAGTTTTCTGGACTCAATTAAACGCACTCAACGCCGGCGGTAGTCGCCCGAAAGTTGAAGCCAAAGGCGAGTTCAAAAAAGTAGGCGTTATAGGCGCCGGTATGATGGGCAGCGCAATTGCATATTGCGCAGCCATCAGCGGCATGCAAACTGTATTGAAAGATGTATCGCAGGAAGGCGCCGACAAAGGAAAAGCCTACTCCGAAAGCCTCATCAAAAAGCGCGTAAGCAAAGGCAAAATGACCAAGGAAAAAGCCGAAGAAGTTCTTAACCGTATCAAAGCCACCGATAACAACAACGACCTCAAAGGCTGCGACCTTATCATTGAAGCCGTATTCGAAAACCGCGAGTTGAAAGCAAAAGTTACCAAAGAAGCCGAAGCACAAATTGCCGAAACTGCTATCTACGCCAGCAATACATCAACATTGCCTATCACCGGTTTGGCGGCAGCATCATCGCGCCCTAAAAACTTTATTGGTTTACACTTCTTCTCCCCTGCCGATAAAATGCCACTGGTAGAAATCATCGTAGGCAAAGACACCAGCGATGAAACCCTTGCAAAGGCATTCGACTTTGTAAAAGCCATCAAAAAAACACCCATCGTAGTTAACGACAGCCGCGGCTTTTACACCAGCCGCGTATTTGCAACCTACGTAACCGAAGGCATTGCCATGCTGGGCGAAGGCAACAACGCCCGCTCTATCGAAATGGCCGGCATACAGGCAGGCATGCCCGTGGGCCCACTGGCGTTAACCGACGAAGTGAGCCTTTCTCTCATGGCGCACATCCGCAAACAAACCATCGAAGACTTTAAAGCCGAAGGCAAAACCATACCCGACCATCCGGCATACGCCGTTACCGAAAAAATGGTAAACGAACTACACCGCGCAGGCAAAGCCGCCGGTGCAGGCTTTTACGAATACCCTAAAGACGGCGGCAAAAAATTCCTGTGGCCCGGCCTTAAAGAAACCTTCGCCAGCCGCAGCACCGATACCGATTTACCGCAACAGGATATGATAGACCGCATGATGTTCATCCAGGCCCTCGAAACCGTCCGCTGCCTCGATGAGGGCGTGCTCCGCAACATCCCCGATGCCAACATCGGCTCCATCTTCGGCTGGGGCTTTGCCCCTTTCAAAGGTGGCACACTACAGTTCATTAACGACTACGGCCTAAAACAATTCATAACCCGCGCCAAAGAACTAAACGTAAAATACGGCCCCCGCTTCGCAGTACCTGCCAGCTTAGAAAAACTGGCCGCTGAAGGAAAAGAATATTAAAACAATACAGCAACCGTAGAGACGCGATGCATCGCGTCTCCCCACCGGTAACGACAAACCCTAACCGGCAGCACCCCAAAAAATAGTGCGTGTCATTGCGAGGCCTCCGAAGCAATCCCGAATGATGAAGGACAAAATCAACCGGCAGCACCAAACAGGCTGCCGGTTTTTCATTTCCACATGGAACAAAAATGACTCATATTATAAACCGGTAAAGGGCGTACCCCTTCGGGTCGGGCTTTCGCGGAATTTATCCCGCTGCTTCAGCGGGAAGTCCTCGCTCGCAAAGCCTCGCGGAGTTTATCCCGCAACTTTGTGCGGGAGGCTTTCCGTTCAATCCCTCACGCAAGCAGCCCCGACGGCGCATTTTCCCCTCTGGAGAGGGGTGGCCGAAGGCCGGGGTGTGTGGCTGTTTGCATTTGCATCCCTACTCACATGTGACACCGTCCACGCACGGGTACACTTTTTTCATACTACTTGCCTTATTATCAACCACTTAACACCTTTTTACACGGGTACAGTGTATACCGTTTTTTTTCAATTTTAAGCCATCTTAAAGGCGCTTTTCACTCAAGGCGGGTTATACTTTTACCAATATGCATTAAACCTAAAAATGCCGCGCAAATTGCCCGTATAGACGCAAAATTTTGCGTCTCCCGATTAATGATGGGCTGTAAAAAAGACGAAAAATCCTGCATCTCTACACATGCGCCTAAGGTACTCTCTTCACATCAACCACTATCCAGCCCTCGTAGACTGTATTTAAAAATAAAACGAATGTCATTGCGAGGGCAATTCCCGTAAAAAAATAAAAGAGTTATTGNNTGGCAATCTTCCGCTGTGTCTTTTGAGAATATGGCAAATAAATACACGCATTAGTAGAAATGCGAATGCCATGTAATCCTCGTTAAGAAAAACGAAGACCAGTTGAGATATTGAATTTATGTGCGTTTCAGGATTGTCAAGATAATTCCTGAAATGCCTTATTTATTTTATTCTGCCATTCATCTTCAAATACTACCTGAAACTCAAAATTATGATCCGGAAATTCATCAAACAATTCTTTCCAGGCTTTTTTGGCACCTAACTCGTTACACAGCTTAAACACATCCTGTTTGTAGGCAGTATCTTCGTTTTTAAGGTGCAGGCCTTTTGTTTCCAGCACAAACACGGTATCGTAATCGTCTTTTTTTGTCGCACTTTTTTTAGCTGCTATAAAGTCGGCATAGATTTTATGCTTTTTCCAGCCTTGTATGTGGTAGTCTTGCCTGCTTACATTCCGGTACCACCACAATAGGCGCTCCTGCTCATCTAAGTAAATGGCTACGCTCTTTTCCAATTCGTTTATCCCTTCTTCGGGCACATAATCAAACAACGAATTGGCAATGGCAGAATTATCCGCCCTCACCAAAGCCTTATTGCTTTTTACTATGACCCTTGATGGAATTACAAAACCGCCTTTACCGCTTATCAAAAAGAAACAGATTTTCTTTTGGGCCACTAAGCGATGAAATACGGCTTCGGCCAGTGTATTTTTTTGCTTCTCTAAAATCTTTTTCAACTCCTCAATAATAAATACAAAATTCGCGGCTACCAATTCGCGGTCATGTTTTTTAAACAACAGTTTTAAAGCCTTATCTCCCAATTCGTAGCTAATCCATGGGTTAGGTATAATATCAGCCATTTGCCGGGCCAAAAAGGGTTCATCAATTTCTAGTGTGCCGGTTGTTTCAAGCCTGCCAGTTTCCTGTAACAGATTTTTTTCTTCTTTACTAAGGCCTAATGTAAGCTCCTGTTCTTTTAGTTTTTTATCGCTCAGCGATATTTCAGTAATGGGGCTCACGTCCAGTTTTTCCCAATCTATTTCGCTTAATATATCGGCTTCAAAAATAAGGTCTCGCCAACTGTTCTTTTCCTGCACTACAAATTTTGGCAGGTAAATTCTTCCTTCAAATTTTTTAAAGCCAGGCCTGTAATTGAGTTCCCGTTCTTTAGGCGTTGCAGTTGCAGTTCCGTTTTCATCACTAACAATGCGGCCGGCAATATCTCCTAATCCTTCTTCTTCAAGGCCATTTTTTATTTCGCGCACTAAGTTGGCGGCATTAGGCCTGAAGGTAAAAATGTAACATTCATCTAAATCTCTTATCCGGGTTTTAACAGCTTTGGGTTGGCGCAGGATACGTCCAACCAACTGAGTTATACCGGTTGCCGATGCAGGGTTTGTAAGTATGGTCAACACATAAGCAAAAGGGCAATCCCAACCTTCCTGCAAAGCCTGTTTGGTGATTATATAGCGTATATCGCAGCTATGTGCAAGCAAATCAATACCCTCTATGTCATCTTTATCGCTACTTTTAATCGCAATGTGGCTCTCCGGTATATTGCACTGCTTTATTAAGTATTCTTTGGCATCTTCGGCGTGTATGTAGCCACTTGCACGCTGGTCTTTACCAGTCCGTTCTACCTGTATCAGCACTATAGGCCGTATATATTCTCCGGTGTTGGCTTCGTATTCTTTCGCTTTATGCTCTAATGTTTTTTGTTTTTCAACCGAGGCCAGCAGGGTGTCTTTCCAGTTAAAGCTTGCTTTGTTAAGCAGGTGTATATCCAGCTTTATCATTTCTTCATCGTGCAGTTCGCGACCAGTTATTTTCACAAGCTCATTACTGCCCGGCGGTGGTGTGGCCGAAAGTTCTAAAACAAACGAAGGGTTAAAGTTGCGGATAGTATCGCGGGCGTTTTCGCCATAAGCCCGGTGGCCTTCGTCAATAATAACCAGTGGTTTTAATATTTTAAGCGTATTGCCTAACGAGGTTTGTATTTGCCGCTGCATGAGTTCGCCTTCTTTGCCAAAGCAAAACAGATTGGGGTAATGTTTTAGTAATTCAAGCTGCGCCGGGTAGTTATCCTCTGCCGGAAAAAAATCTGTAAAGCTGCCCGAATCGCGGAAAATGCGCAGCGTCTCTTTGTTTTGCCTGTTGGCCGATGGCAGCATAAGCATTAAAATAACCAGGTTTTCTTCAATATCCAACCGGCTGAAACTTTCAGTTTTCTCCTTAATAAGCGTGCGGCCACCGCTTGATATATCAAGCGCTTGACGGTAAGGGTGGTTACGGTCTTTAAGCGCTAGTATGGTTTGACGGTATATTTGAGTGCTGGGTACAATCCAAAGCACCAACCCGTTTTGCTTTTTAAGAAATGTTTTGTGTATTAAATCAATACCGTGGCAGGCTAAAAGGGTTTTGCCGCCTCCTGTTGGCACCTTTAAATATATATCGGGTAATTGCTCGCCAAGGCCGTTTGTTTTAGTGTGGTAAAGGGTACGGCCGGTTGCTTTTTGCCAGGCTATGCGCGGGTAATCTATGCTTTTGGCCATATCGGCATCCATCGCCTTAACGGTTTCGGTGGCGGCATATGCTTTATCCAGCTCGCTGAGGTAATCTTTCAGCGTTTTAATTACTTTTTCCTGGTAAACTTTCAGTCTCATTGTATGCTTGCTTGTTACTTATGGTTATAAAGTAAACCCGGTGTAATATTATTTTTGTAAACGGTAAATCTCATAAGGCAACTGGCAAAAGTCTACCCGATTTTCCAGTAAAGTGAAATCATCAACGTATTTAGCCGGGCCAAATACAAGTCTTTGTTTTTTGCTAAAAGGCGGTAGCGCTTTAACGCCGTCGAGTGTTAGTGCGTTTTTCTTTAGCCAGTCTATATCGGGCTTATACTGCAAATAAATTTCGTAATTTTTGCTTTCGCCTATAAAGCCGGTTTTTGTGTTAATAGCCTTTTCGTTAAACTCTTCACCAGTGGCTGTATAAAACAGGTAACGGGCAAACTCAATAAACGAAGGCAGGTTGTTGCCCCTTAATACCGATTCCATTTCAATTTCCGGGCCTAACTGAAAATAACTAAAGGTGCCACCCAAGCCATTTTTAAGGTTTTCGTTTTTTGATGTTTTTACACCCTTAATAACCCGGCGAACACGTTCAGCGGTTATTGTGTTGGCATATTCCTCTTGTTCAACCAAAATAAATTTGCGGTTGCCCCCATCTTCTTTGTTTAGTTCAAGTACGGCGTGCGCAGTTGTGCCGGAACCAGCGAAGGAATCAAGGATTATGTCCTCAGGTTCAGTCGAAGCTTGAATTAATTCTTTTATTAGAGAAACTGGTTTAGGGTAGTTAAACTGAACTTTTATTCCAAACTGCTCATATTCAGCTTGATTAGATTTAAACTCATTTTCAATCAGCGACCGTATCTTTTTCCCTGCACCCATTCGCTGCTTAAACTGCACACTCCAATTGCCATCTTTTTTCTTTAAAAACTTTACTTCTCCTTTTTTCAAATCTGCCTTAAATGTGTCTTCTGCTCTGAACCATTTACCTGTAAGAATAGACCCATCTGGTGCCGTAATTTTATATGGTGTGGTTGCCGTAGATGAGCGCTCCATCGTATCCCAAAAATATTTGCCTTCCTCATCCTCCTCTTTATATCGTAAAGCATATTCCGGGTCGTGTGGGATAAATAACTTGGGCAGATAAACTTTATTTTTGGCGTAAACCAATACATAATCGTGTTCAATAGCAAAGTCAGCAGCGGCACTACCACCGCCAGCCTTGGTCCGCCTAGGTAATTTGCCAAGAAAGTTTGTTTCCGTAAAAATTTCATCTACCAAAATCCTTAAATGGGATTCTTCATTATCATCGATTGAAATAAAAATTACCCCGTCTTCCGCGAGCAAATCACGCAATAATTTGAGCCGTGGCATCATCATACAAAGCCATTTATCGTGGCGTGTCATATCTTCTTTATCAACCACATGGCCTAGCCATTCGCGTATCATAGGGCTATTTACGTTATCGTTGTATATCCAATTATCGCTACCAGTATTGTAGGGGGGATCTATATAAATACATTTTATCTTGCCTGCGTATGTTGGCAGCAGGGCTTTAAGTGCTTTTAAGTTATCGCCCTGTATAATCAGGTTATCGTGTAACGATACTTTATTGCTAAGGCTAAGTTCCTTTTTAGGCACCAGTTGGTGGTACTTAACTGCCAAATGGTGGTTTTGCACAAAGGTTTTACCTTTAAAATATAATGTAGGCATTTTTATTATCTGTTATAAGTTTCGGAGCCGAATATAGCACAAAGGAGATACGATTGATATTAAAAATGAGAGCGGGTGTTGATAACGTATTGTATAGCGCATGGGTACCCGTTCCAAGTGTGTCGAAGACCAACTTGGAAGTTTAAATGAATCGTATGGGTCTCCTGACCCATACAACTTGCAATATCTACTACTCCAAAACTTATCAGCCCTCTTTAGCTAAAGTCGGTATTCAAACATTCAATTTGCACACACGGCACGTTGTTTTAGTCACGAGACTAAACATTCATACCAAGTTCGAATTTGTCCTGCGGGAAACTTCGAACAACAGGGGTAACCGAGAAACTTTAAGAAACCTGCTTTTAATTCAGACTGGTTATTTTATTTCGAACGTCGTAACTTTGCAGCATTTAATAACACAGATAAAATAATTGACCATGTCAGCGAAGGATGATAAGATAGACCAGTTTATTGCTGCAATGTTCAGCCTCACCAACTGGTCCTTTTATTTTAGCGAGGATTACATGGCATCCGCATTTGTAATGCGTGTATTCCTTCCAAGCCCCATCGGGGCCAAAGCTTTGTAACCAAAACAACAAAAAAGCCAAATGGCTTCGTAGGTGCCAGGCATCTTCATACAGCGCACAAATGTTTTGCAGTCGGGCATCTGTTTATGCTTTAATTTAAAAGAAGTATTTTTACAGCATAAACCTTAATGTGATGAAAGGAGTTTCATTTCTTACAGACGAAAAGAATAATAAAATTGCCGTTCAGATTGATTTGAAAAAGAACGGTGAGCTTTGGGAAGATTTCTATGATGCTATGGTAGCTTATTCCAGGCGCAGGGAAAAAACAATTAGCCTGGATACTTTGAAAAAAAAATTGAAGGCATCAGGTAAATTATGAGCTATTCTGTTCGCATATCGGAATCTGCAGCAAACGAAATCGAATTGTTGCCCAAGGCGGAAATCCCTAAAATCTTTTCAAAAATCGAACGGTTATCCCTAAATCCGCGGCCTCCCGGTTGTAAAAGATTAGTCGGGCTTCCCGAAAAATTATGGAGAATACGATCCGGAAATTACCGGATTATCTATACTATTGATGATGGGATAAAAATTGTTGAAGTAAGGGGTGTAGGAGACCGGAAAGATATTTATAAATAATAAATTCAGGTCACTGTTGTGCGAAGGCCTCACCACCATGAGTGTTCTAAACGTAACATACCAAAGCTGTTATTGTATTTAAAGCCCGTAAGGCTGATATACCGGTAGCACTACAACATAATCCATTATACAGCGCCCCCCTTGGGCCGTAGCGTATGCCTTGCGCGAAGCATCTTGCTTCGCGCAACTATGTTTGTAGCGTCACGCTACAATATCATTTGCATCTATCCCAGCCCCATAGGGGCCAAATCTTTGTAGAAAACCAACAACAAAACCCAATGGCTCCATAGGTGCCAAACCGCTCTCCATATCACACAAACGTTTTGCACCTAACGGTGCAATAATAATGGGGTAAATGATTGGCTACACAAGCTTTAACCACTAACGTGGTTTAGAAAAAATTACCGGTGTAGCGCTTTTTACTTGTAATATGTACCTGAACTGTAGGGGCACCCCTCGCGGGTGCCCTTTACGCGTAACGGGTTTGTCCCACCTGTCGCAAATGTCCCAAAATACCGTTGTTCAAGGCCTCAGCCCAGCGCCACCTCAAACTTCCAATAAATGTTTGCGGTCTCACCACCCAAACATCCCGCACTATCGGCAATGGTAAAAGTGATAGACCGCCCCGCAGTGCCGCCGGGGAGGAAAAGACCCGGCGCGGTAAAATTATTCCACCTCAAAAATGAACCGTAAGCGAAAGGTCGGCAATAATAGACCTGGTGTATAGGCTAAACCCAGAACCCGATGGCGCCGGCGCCGGTGGGATGCTTGCAAAGGATACACTCTGGGTCCAGAAAAGATCATACATCAGGCATGCCCGCATCGAAAAGCGTTTCGAAATGTGGGCAAACATGCCCACCATAGGCGCAAGCCCCTCTTTAAGGTTAATGTTTTTACTCCAGGCATTGGCCGGGTTGCGCATTATTTCTGTTACGGCTATGCCGGTATTACCCGACGAAAGCCCTACCTGCTCCACTTTAAAATAGCGGTACTGATAGTCTGTGTATTCTATCTCAGTGCCAAACAAAACATCCAGCCCCAAAATGCCCTGCACCCTTCTTTTGCCAAACCGGTGCTCATAACCCAACCTGATATCGGGCGAGTAATATCTGTATGTTTTGCTGCTTTGCGTTAATACCGAATCTGCAATCAAAAATGTTGCCGGCGAAGCCAGATACGGAAGGGTAAAAAGGCTGTCGCTGATATTACCCGAAGTACTACTCGTTATTTGAAAGCTGAAGCGCGTAGATACCCTTAGGAAATCATGTTTGGTGAGTGCGCGCTGGTAAGATAAAGCCACTACTCCGCTACCGGTTGCGGAATTAAGCAAAAAGCCAATCGGCAGGCCCAGGTCTAACGATAGTTCGTTTTTATAATACAGCGTATCCCATTGCGGTGGCGACTGTGCGTTGAACGCACTTGCACCGGGGTCTGAAGCGTGGGCTAAAATTATCAAACTAACGAAGAGCAGGCTGACGAGGGGTTTCATATCTCAGGAATTTGTTGATAAATGTAAGAAACATTCATTATAAAAAATGCCGCAAAGAAAAATGCTCTGCGGCTGTCTGGCCCGTTGTTCAAAGTCTCAGCGTTGCGGGTCTTCGAACTTCCAATGGCCGTTTCAGGCTCTCCACTTTGGCCTCAACATTCCTCATTTTGGCTATCATGCAAAGGTAAAACTGCCCTCAGCGAACTACTTTAAAACCGTCATAACAAGCTAAAATCAGGCTGGTTGTGGCGTTTTTTATGGCCTTTACTTAAATGCGAAAAAATGATTAGCTTAATATTTCTTAGCAGCTTGTTGATGCGACAACATACATGTGTCTGAAAAATCACATAGCTTTTCAAGTATATTGCTCAGCTCACGTCCGGTGTCGGTAAGCGTATATTCAACCCTGGCGGGTATTTCACTGAACGATTCCTTCGAGATCAGTTTGTATTCTTCAAGCAGTTTAAGGCGGTCCGCCAGGATGTTGTCACTTATATGTTCCAGTTCATCCTTTAGCGTGGTAAACCGGTTGTTTCCCTCTTCAATTCCGAATAGCACTTCTGTCATCCATCGCTTGCTTAGTAAGTTGATCAACTTGTTGAGGGTACAGCGCTCTTCCAGATAAACCTGGTTCGAATAATTGGTAGAATTTAGTTTCCGGCTGGTCATAACTTCGTAATTAATGAGTTATTCTTAAAAGGATAAGTTCTTGGTAGTCTGCCAAAAGGAGTCGTAACTTTGTTCCGCAAAACAGAAACCCGGTTTCCGAATGTTTCAAAACAGAGTTGAATTTCAAAGTTAGTTAAAACATTTTATTCACTATTAAAAATCTAAGTCATGGAATACAGAAAATTAGGAAACAGTGACCTCAATGTTTCAGTAATAACGTTCGGGGCCTGGGCAGCAGGCGGCTGGATGTGGGGCGGTAACGACAGGAACGGGGCGGTTAAAGCCATCAGGGCAGGGTATAATCTGGGAATGACCAGTATTGATACCGCCCCCATTTACGGTCAGGGAACCAGCGAGGAAATAGTGGGCGAAGCTATTAAAGGCCTGCCTCGTGATAAGGTGCAGATATTGACCAAATATGGTATGCGCTGGGACCTTGCCAAAGGAAATTTTGATTTTAAGAGCGCCGATAACAGCGGTAAGTCCATAGATATTTACCGCTATGCAGGTAAGGAAAGCATTATTGAGGAGGTAGAAAACAGCCTGCGCCGCCTGGGTACAGATTATATTGACCTGTATCAGATACACTGGCCCGACCTTACCACACCCATACAGGAAACTATGGAAACTGTTGCCTCCCTTATTAAACAGGGCAAGGTGCGGCATGCTGGTGTGTGCAACTATAATGTAAAGCAATTAACTGAGGCCCGAAAGTATGTAAACATTGTATCAAACCAGGTGCCTTACAGCATGGTAAAAAGAGATATTGAAAAGGATGTGGTGCCTTATTGCCTTAATAACAATATATCAATATTGGCCTATAGCCCTATGCAGGGTGGTTTGCTGAGCGGCAAAATGAAACCAGGATACCATTTTGAACCCGGCGACCACCGGGCTAACAGTTACTTCTTTAATGATGAAAACATTGAACGGACAAATGCGTTTTTGGATAAGCTCCGTCCGATGGCGGCAAAAAAAGGCGCTACCCTCGCTCAGCTTGTTTTACGCTGGACCATTGAGCAGCCCGCAATCACCATTGCCCTGGCCGGTGCCCGAAACGAAAAGCAATCAGTAGAAAATGCCGGCGCCCGTATGCTCGGCTTATTGCACGACGAGGTGGTTTTTATTAATAACGAACTTGCCAAATTGAATTTGGTTGGGGATAAAGTGGTGGCAGCATAAATTAAAACAGGCGTATGTATAAAATAGGATGGATCGGCCTTGGAAAAATGGGTGAGCCTATGTGCAGGCAACTTATCGGTGCGGGTTACCCGGTAGTGGTTTACAATAGAAGCAAAGGGAAAGAAGAAGCCCTGAAAGTGTTGGGTGCAGTTGTGGCTTCTTCCCCCGCTTCTTTAATGCAGCAGGCTGATGTTATTTTCCTCATGGTTTCAGATGACCAGGCTGTAAGTGGTATTTTTAACGGCGAACAAGGACTGTTACAGGCAAAAACAACCGGTAAGCTGCTCATTAACATGAGCACGGTATCGCCTTCTATAAGTAAGGTATTGGCGCCTTTATGTAAACAGCAGGGCAACAATTACCTTGACGCCCCTGTTTCGGGTAGCGTAAAACAGGCAGAAGAAAGACAGTTGGTTATTATGGCCGGAGGCGATGAAACAACGTTTGAACGGGCTAAGCCAATTTTAGAAAAGTTAGGAAAGCTGGTAATGCGGGTAGGCCCAACGGGTGCCGGAAATGCAACCAAACTGGCTATGAATATCCTGCTTGCCTTTTACACACAGGGGCTGGCTGAAGCAGTGATTTTTGCGAAACGGCACGATATCAGAACCGAAGATTTTATGGCGCTTGTTAACATCAGTGCCATGGGTAGTCCTTTTATAAAAATGAAAGGTGATGCTATTATGGAAAATAACTACCGGGCGGCGTTTGCTCTTAAACACCTGGCAAAAGACTTGCGCCTGGCAAAATCCGAAGGTTTGGCAACACCGCTGGGCGAGGTTGCATTCCGTACGTTTCAGCAGGCGGAACCCGCTTTTGGGGAGGACGATATTATTGCCGTTATCAGGCAATTAAACCCGGCGCAATAAAAATGTGGCAGGTCATTATTTAATGTGGCTAAACAATCAGGTTATGAAAATATTAATTGCCATAATGTTCATAGTTACTTCGTTGTTATTACAAATGGCTACTAATGCAGTATCACAGGACAGTACTTTATACATGTCGCCGTCTGCTGCTGTTGCTAAAGGAAAAGCACCGGGTATGACCTGGAAATTATTATCAGATAATAATGGCGTAAAAGAATATGCTATTGTATTTGCAAAAGATGATGAGGTTCTTTCAGGTATCACCGGTTTTGCCGTACAGCAACATGTGGCGTCGGCCCGGTTTACCGCTATCGGGGCCTTAAAGGAAGGGACCTTTGGCTGGTTCGACCCGAAGCGCAACCAATATAAACTGAATACTATCCGGCAGCAGATAGAATTGGTTTCGCTTATAGGAGACATTGCTAATTACAATGGAATCCCTGTGGTTCATACACATTGCAGTGTAGCATTGGCCGATGGAAGCATGCAGGGCGGCCACCTGGTTAAAGCCATAACGTATCCTACAGTTGAACTTTTTATGACTGTTTTTTCAACACCGCTTCAAAAAACTTTGGATAATGAAACGGGGTTAAAGCTGATACAAACGGATTTGAAGTAAAAAACCTCCGTTGTTCAAAGTCTTATCGCAGCGCCACTTCAAACTTCCAATGATTGTTTGCGGTCTCATGTTGTAACTATTGGTTTATACGGGTGCAAACCAAATTGTCGCCACATAGCAGGAGTTCCGGTTGGCGGGGACGCCAACCGGGGGGCGTTCTCGTGGTTGGCGTCCCCGCCAACCACCAATGTGCCGCGACAATTTGGTTTACACCCATTTACACTCAACTATTCAAAAATCAAAATATTTGTGTACATTTGTTCTGTTATCCGCGGGCTTTAACCACCTTACCATCCGGCCCTTTACTTATGATGCAACTTAACGGTAAAAGAAGTCTGGCATTGTTAATGGTTATGCCGGTTTTGCTTTTAGTAGAATTAGGTATAGGATGGGGCATTTTTATCAATGCCCAACAAACCGCCAGGATTCAGTCCGACAACAACAAACTGGATATATATTTGGTAACCAATACCAAATATATTGCTGCCGCCGAATCGGCTCAGCGTGGTTACCTGTTTACCGCGGATATAAAATTTTACGAAAATTATATTGTTGACATACGCGAATGGGCAAAGAACGAAGAGTATTACCACACGCTTCCGGCAGCGGTAAAGCATAAGGAGGTTGACCAGATTGAGTTGATGTCGCGGCAAAAAATATCCGATATGTCTTTGTCAATCCGCCGCTATAACCAGGACGGCAAAGATTCATCCATTGCAATTGGTAAATCCGGCTACAGCAACGGATTAGCGGATAGTATAGGATCAAAATCCACCAGGTTGCGCTACCAAACAGGCAATGCAATTCTTACTGAACGGAATAAGGAATATGCGCTTATATCCGCATTTTTCACGGTCATTGCTTTTTTGATAGTTTTCAGTTTAATACTGGCGGGGTTAACTTATATAGCATTTCGCGATTATACCAGGAGTCTTGAAGCGACAGTAAAATCGCTGGAAGAGGCTAATGAAACTTTATTAAAATACAATTTCAACTCTTATCACTCCCTTAAAACGCCTTTGCGTAATATCAATGGCTTTCTGCAATTGCTTGAGAAAAAATATAAAGCGCAGTTTGACGAAGAAGCAAAGGAATACATGAATTTTATTATTGAAGGTGTAAAGCAGTTAAGCATAATTATTGATGATATGCGGCACAAATTTCTTGAATCCGGCGACGGTGATAAGGGAAATGGTTAATCTGAATGCCAACCTTATACCGTTTCAATCCTCATAAAAAGCCGCAGGAGGGATCAACCGGGGGATCAACTGGTCCTCCTTTACACCTGCACTTACAAAATAAGCATTTATAATGCAATGTCGTTAAGTTAAGGATTGTCAAGGTTCGACCCCGCTGGGGTCGTTTATTTTACTTGTAGATTTGCTATAAATATTCGACTNNATTTATAGCATTAACGGGAGAATTCTCATACGACTCCAGAGGAGTCGCATGAGAATTTGCGTAACTTAACGACATTGATTTATAATGCGTGTATTTTTGAATCCCGTAGTTTTAAGTCTTAGCGCAGCGCCACTTCGAACTTACAATGATTGTTTGCGGTCTCACCACCCAAACATTTCGCACTATCGGCAACGGTAAAAGTGGTAGACCGTTCCCCGCAGTACACAAATGTTTTGCACCTGCCGGCGCAATAATAATCAGGTTTATGCATGGCTACAAAGCGCTAACCACTAACACGGCTTGCAGAAATTATCTCCATTCTTCATCCGGCCCTGGTCAAGGAATTAAGTATCAAAAAGCAACTGCATTTTAAAAGTGCTGATCTCTCTCATAATCCAAAATAATCGCCATCATTCTTAATCAGCAGCGTTTCGGGTTGCTTTGCAGCAAATATGCTGAAGGTAGTAGTGCAACATTAAAAAAGCGGCATCTGCCCGCGCAGTGCTTTTAATAGTATAAGTAATTAAGACAAATAAACAAACATGAAACCAACCATACTTTTAACCACGTTTTTGGTAGCCCTGCAATTTAGCCTGATGGCGCAAATCCGCATCTATTCGCATCGCGACGACCAGTATATTTCAAACGCCTGGGCACCGGTTGACACTACGCATTACACTTACAGCGGCAACCGGGGCGGTGTAAACCCCGAAGACAACCAGCCGCTTGGCTTTGATAATGGAAACCAATACAAATGGCAAGGCTCGGCCTGGCAACCCAGCCAGAAAACCACCAACACCTACGATGCCGCCAATAAGACCTTGTCTGAAACGGTGCAAAACTACATCAATGGCAACTGGAGAAACTACTACCGCTACCTGTTCGCATACGATGCTAATGAAAATGAGTTGACCGATAACTACCAGGGCTGGGATACCTTGGGCAACTGGTGGCATGAATTGATTGCCGATACATTTACCTACAACGCGCAAAACCTGTTAATAACCCAAATTACATTCGATTCGGCCGGATATATCTATGGCGCACTTGATTCTTTTGTTTATAACGGCGCAGGAGAGGCAATCAACCGGTTTAGCTATGAGTGGGATACCACCCACAGTAATTGGGGACTGCCATATCAGGATGTATACGTAAATTATAACGCGGCTAAATTATTGTCCGACCTTACCCTGCAATGGAATGGTAGTTCATGGGTGAATAGTACGAACGACACTTCTGTTTACGATAATAACGGTAACCTGTTGTCACAAACGCTTCTTGCCTGGAACACAACTTTCTGGGCTACTCAAATGCAATATATTTACCGGTACGACGCCGGCAATAATGAAATTACCAGGTTAATAAACTATCCCGATCCTACATCAACTACATGGGTGCCATACTCTCTTGATAGTTTTGTATATGATGGCAACCATAACCCGCTTTTACGCATTGAGGCGGCATATATAACAGGTACCGGCTGGACTAATAATTACATGCTTCAAAAGACCTTTAATTCAGCCAACAAAGTATTGAGTGTTGTAGGCTCAAACTGGTCAAACAGCGCATGGGTACCCGCCAGTAAATCCGAATATACCTATGATGCCAATAACAATCAAACCAGTTTAACCAACTACAATTACCAAAACGGTAACTGGGTACCCACTACCGGCGCTAACGACTGGTATACCGATATAACGGAAATTGCAACCGTTGCCCAATACACTGAAACCAGGCTATATCCAAATCCTAACCAGGGGCGGTTTGAGATTGATTTTAATACAGAACAGGGAGGCGATGCAGCTTTATTATTATATGATATAGCAGGAAAACTGATTACCACCACCAAAACCACAGTTACCCCCGGCGCCAACCGCATTACCTGGGACGCGTTCCGTCTTGAAAAGGGAACGTATTTATACCAACTGCAAATTCCGGGCGCTGCAGGTAATGGAAAAGTGATTATTGAATAAGCGGTTGAATTATTTGTAACTACTCACCCTCAAAT
>PMXD01000211.1 GCA_003165895.1 Bacteroidota bacterium
CCCCATCCGGGGTCGCATGTGGCCATCTTGCAGAATAGCGCAACTAAGTCAATAACATTATTGAAGGCAGCAAAGAGATTGTTTAGCGCAACCCTATATATTCTTTAATGCTATTAACCGCACCCAGAATAGCCCCGAAGTAACTCCCCGTTCTGAATTCAGGGGCCATTTTTTCGTCTACTATTTTATGGCACTCGGCTGCCGGCAAAATTCTATCCAATCCTGCCCCGGCTATAATGGTTACTTTGCGTATTTTCTTTCCATAAGCTATTATAATAGCCTTGTTTTCGCCTTTGCCTGCAACACCCCATTTATCGCCCAGGCGGGTTACATAGCCGCTCATTTCCTTTTCGTCGCCAAACATATTTTCGGTAACGGTTACTATGGCAATTTCTATCCCTTTTAACGAGTCAACCTCCATGGTTTTGGCCAGTAACTCCTTTACTGCATAATCCAGTTGCTTAACCTCATCGGGGGTAAAGTCGCCTTCATAATCGTTGATAAAACCAAGCGGGGCCGGAAATATACTGGTACGCTGCGCGCTCAACGTCAGCGAAACGGTTAGTATAAAACAGGTAAGTAAAAAATATTTCATAAGGTTAGAGACTGTTTTGAAATGAATCANNTGCGTTAAAAATTGTATTTAATTCTAATTTTTAAGCTTCTAAGAAGTATTGAAAATCAGACAACCACATTAATTATCCTGCCCTTTACAAAGATGAATTTCTTAGGCTCAGTTCCGTTAGTCCATTTTTGCACCTGCTCCAGGGCCAACACCTGTTGCTTAATTTCCTCCTGTGCCATATCCAGCGGGAAAGCCACCTGCACCCTTACCTTGCCGTTAATGGAAACGGGATAATCAAATGAACTTTCTGTAAGGTATTGCGCTTCAATAGCCGGATAAACGCCTAAATGAACGCTGCCGTTGTTTCCCAATTTAGCCCACAATTCTTCTGTAATAAAAGGGGCAAACGGAGCTAAAGCTATTATCAGCGGTTCAAGCACTTTCTTTTTGTGGCAGCTCAGGCTTCCCAATTCATTTACACAAATCATAAAAGATGATACGCAGGTATTAAACGCCAAACGCTCAATATCTTCTGATACCTTCTTCAGGGTTTTGTGCAAAATTTTATACTCAGCAGGTGTCGGTTCATCAGTCGTAACTTTCCACTCCCCTGCATCGCTATAAAACAACCTCCAGAACTTACGCAGAAAATTATAAACCCCGCTTATACCCTTATCATCCCATGGCTTTGATTGCTCCAGCGGGCCTAAAAACATTTCAAACATCCTGAAACAGTCTGCACCGTATTTTTCAATTACATCATCGGGGTTAACGACGTTGTATTTGGACTTGGACATTTTTTCGATGGCCCTCTCGCAGATAAAATCACCATTATCGTTACACACAAATAAATCCGTCGAAAATCGACTTGTAGTCTTTGCCTTTTCAATTATCAATTTATCCCCCTCCAATAATGAGATGTCCACATACAGACTTGTGACTTTCTCTAGAAAATGAATTTTTCCATTTGGTATAACCGCAAGCTCATTAAATCGTTCTTCTGCTTCCTTTAGCAATTTTTTGCTNNATAACATCTTTAGTTATCTCGTCACCAATTTCCTTCGTCACATATATTTGCGGACACGGCGGGTAAGGAGCATCTATACCTGTGGTATTAACATAAAAACTGTCTAATCTATTTACAAAGGCACTAACTCCCTGTATCATCCCCTGGTTCACCAATTTCTTAAACGGCTCATCTGTTCCCACATAACCCAAATCATACAAAAACTTATGCCACAAACGCGCATATAATAAATGGCCTACAGCATGTTCGCTGCCACCTAAGTATAAATCAACATTCTGCCAGTAATCTATTTTACCCCTGCTTGCAAACTCTTCAGTGTTATTCGGGTCCATATACCGCAGAAAATACCAGCTGCTGCCTGCGTAACCAGGCATAATATCGGTTTCGTAGCCATTCTTTACCCAATAGGCATTATTTGCCAGGGGGGCTTTACCATCTCCTGTAGATTTGTAAGATGAAACTTCAGGCAACACAAGCGGTAACATAGATACATCCAACGGAATTGGAATATCATTACTTTCTCCTTCGCCTTCAAAGTTACCATCCGGTTCGCCAACAATTTCGTACTTTATAGGAAAAGGCTCACCCCAATACCGTTGGCGGCTATAGCTGGCATCGCGCTGGCGGTAATTAACCTTACGCTGGCCAATACTTAACTCTTCCATCTTGTCTAATACCTTCTTAATAGCATCCTTTACCTCCAGCCCATTCAGAAAATCCGAGTTAATCATTTTGCCCACCTTGTCCTCAATGGTAGCTCCGGGGTGCATGCTCTTGTCTATAATATCGAGTATCGGCAATCCGAATTTTTCAGCAAACTTCTTATCGCTTTCATCATCAGCGGGCACCGCCATAATTGCACCGGTTCCATAACCGGCCAACACATATTCCGCAATCCAAACCGGAATCGCTTCGCCATTAAACGGATTAACGGCGTAGCTACCTGTAAAAGCACCGGTAACTCTTTTTTCCTGCTGGCGTTCTACATCCGTTCGGCTTTTTACGTATGTGATGTAGTTTTCAATTTCAGTCTTTTGCCCTTCGGTAGTTAATGATGTTACCAAATCATGCTCAGGTGCAATTACCAGAAAGGTAGCGCCGAAGATGGTGTCGGGGCGGGTGGTGAAGACCTTTAAATACTCCTCACCCAAACCCTCTCCGAAGGAGAGGGCTTCTGTTTTGTCGATATTAAAAGAATCGTCTTCATCGCCTGAAATCAGGGTAGTATTTCTATCATCAGGTTTTTCGAGTTGCTTTTTGATTTGTGATAAAACATTTTTTGTGGAATTTAAAATCTCATCATTCGTAAACCTGATTACCTGAAATCCTTTTTCAATCAGAACTGAAGTTCTTATTGCGTCTTCCTCCTTCGTCAATTCATATATACTACCATCTGCTTCAACAACAAGCCCTTTTTGAAGGCAAACAAAATCCACAATATACTTGTCAATAAGGTGCTGCCTTCTAAATTTAAAACCAAGCTTATTACCTCTCAATGCTTCCCACAAAATGGCCTCAGCTTGCGTTGGGTTTTGCCTGTTTGCCTTCGCATGTATTATGTTTTGGGCACTTACGTCCATACGCCCGGTCATAAAATTAGGGGCAACGTAAGTTCCCCTCTCCTTCGGAGAGGGGCTAGGGGTGAGGACTCTGAAATCTATCAAAGCCCCTTCGCTCCTGCCAATCCAGTTGCGCTGCATGTCCTTCATGCTTTCGCTCCAATCCAGTTTTTCAAGTCCTTCAAGCAAACGGTCGCTGTATTCAGTAATGCGCAAAAACCACTGGCGCATTCTTTTGCGCTCAACCGGGTAACCACCGCGTTCGCTTTTGCCGTCTTTAATTTCATCATTAGCCAAAACGGTACCTAATGCGGCACACCAGTTTACCTCGGCATACGATAGGTATGCAAGGCGGTAAAACATCAATATCGTTTCTTTCTGTTCATGACTGAACAACTTCCATTGCTGCGCTGTAAACTCAGCGTGGTCGTTTTTATCATATTGCGCCCAGGCAATACAACCGGATGTTTCGAATTTCTGAAGGAGGGTGCTCAAAGGCTCCGCCTTATTCAATTCGCGGTTATACCAGCTTCCGAACAGTTTCAAAAATATCCACTGCGTCCATTTATAATAAGCAGGGTCCGATGTTTTAACCGAACGGCTCCAGTCAAAACTAAAGCCAATCTTATCTAATTGTTCACGGTACCGCTTAATGGCTTTCTCGGTGGTAATTGCCGGGTGCGTGCCCGTTTCAATGGCATATTGCTCGGCTGGCAGGCCAAACGCATCAAAACCCATAGGATGCAGAACATTAAACCCTTTCAACCGCTTATAACGGGCATAAATATCGCTTGCAACATAACCCAGCGGATGGCCCACATGCAAACCGGCCCCGCTCGGATATGGGAACATATCCAACACGTAATATTTGGGCTTCGTGCTGTCTTCGGTTACTTTGTATATATCCTTTTCAGCCCAAAACTGCTTCCACTTCTCTTCTATTTCATTAAACTTATACTCCATTGTCTTAATTTCTTGGCTCTTGCTTCTTAAATCTGTTTAAAGCGGCAAATTAATAATTCACAAAACAAAACAGAGCGCAATTACGTATTTCTTGTTGCTGCTATTAGTAAAAGGGGGCTAAACGCTGGCTTTTTGCATTTAGAAGCCAATGTCATTAAGTTAAGCCGGTACTTAGTTCTTTTTGCACTTCGCTACCTCCCAGCCTCCGAAACGGAGGAGCTGCCACGCAGCAAAAAGAACAGTTTTGCCCGGTGGTTGTATTTTGTATTTCTGGGTAGCGGTTCTCCCGTTTCGGGAGCCAGAGGGTTTGTATGGATGTATTTCCTTAACTTAA
>PMXD01000039.1:0-5741 GCA_003165895.1 Bacteroidota bacterium
TGCCGCTTAACTTAACGACATTGTAATAAGACTGGTAAATTGCCGGATTGCAGGAATTATATCATTATCGAATTGCCGAATTCTCGAATTAGATTTTATATTTGCGCCGGGGCGAGCCTCATACGACCAGCTCCTGTTTAATCCTCCAGGCGGGAAACCGAGCAAAGGCAGACGGTTGTAGCGGTGCGATATGAGTTACTTGCCCTATTTTTTTTCCTTCCGGGTTAGCATAGCCATTGGCTATAAAACTTCATACACAAAAAATACGGGTGTACGACAAATTTCCCNNGGGAAATTTGTCGTACACCCAGTTCAGAGATTATGCGGCCGGGATAAGAAAACACTTTCATCCACATCCTGTGTATTTCTCCTCTCCTCATTTTGTGCAGCAAATGGATATTTACACCGCAATTACTTTTACCCAAACCCAAACTCAACCACTATATGAAATTCTTTATTGACACCGCCAACCTTGAACAAATTAAAGAAGCCGAAGCTTTGGGCATTTTAGATGGTGTAACTACCAATCCCTCCCTGATGGCTAAAGAAGGTATTAAAGGCGATGACAAGGTGTTGAAGCACTATGTGGATATTTGTAACGTGGTAAATGGCCCCGTAAGCGCCGAAGTAATTTCGACAGATTTTAAAGGCATGTTAGAGGAAGGAAAACGCCTGGCAGCACTGCATCCTAACATTGTTGTTAAGGTGCCTATGATAAAAGAAGGGGTAAAGGCCATTAAATGGTTTACTGATAACGGCATAAAAACCAATTGCACACTGATATTCAGTGCCGGGCAAGCCCTGTTAGCTGCAAAGGCCGGTGCTACCATGGTTTCGCCGTTTATAGGCCGTATTGACGATGGAAATTGGGATGGAGTGCAATTGATTGAACAGATTGTACACATTTATGATATTTACGGATACCAGACCGAGGTATTGGCAGCATCTATCCGTTCATCACTACATATTGTAAAGTGCGCCGAAGCCGGGGCCGACATTGCAACCTGCCCGCTTTCTTCCATCTTAGGCTTGTTCAATCATCCACTTACCGATATAGGCCTGGAAAAATTTCTGGCCGACCATAAAAAGGCAAATTCATAGGAACAGAAACAAGAGGCGAGATATTAGAACCAAGATTGAGACTCAAGTCTTGATTCTAATATCTCGACTCTCGCGTCTATTTACTAAAAGCTATCAACTCAAAACCCTTAGTACACATAAGCTGGTCCGACTCGTTGTATACTTTAATCACAAATTTGGCTGGCGAGTCGAAATAATAAGGTACCCAGGCATAAAACCAGCCCGCATTAATGGATTGTTGCATCAGGTTTACAAACTTTTCTTCACCAGCACCATTTACCCGGTATATTTTAAAAATAAGACTGGTAGCATTAATGGGGGTATTACCTAACCCCTTTACTTCCATAAATATCTTGCCGCTGGTGCTATCGGGCGAAGTAATAAATTTGGTGTTATTAAAATTGCAATATCCGGTTGTAGGGTCTACTGCCGTGCAAAAGTTAAGGGTAGCTTTAGCTGTTTCCTGAGTAACTGTTTGACTATAGCCGTAACTAAAACTTATCAATATCAGCCATAGCCAAATTGTTTTTTTCATGTTGCTTGTTTCGATAAAGGTAGATTTAATTCCGGGACGCATGCCGAAAGTGTTTTTTTTATAATTGCCCTGCCTGTAGATAGTTATAAAAACAAAAAACCTTCCGGAGCACAAAGCCCGGAAGGTTCTATTAAAATTTAAATGACTTAATGTAATGCTCCCCGGTTAGCAATAGCAGGGAACGTTATAAGATTTACCCTCTTTTTCATCGTGATATCCCTTGTTGTACGACTGGTTACATACTAACTCAAACTCATCAAGTTCAAGTAACATCGGATTCGGAAAGGGTTGGTCATACACGCTTCTCATGTAATCACTTCTTCCTTTGTCATAGTAATAGTCATTCGCTTCCTGCGCTGCCATATCCTTGGTTGTTTTAACTGTAAAAAAAAAATTTATCCTTTTAAAATAGCTACCCATAAGTAAAGCTGTCGGGGTTTTTTACGGGGTTCCGGCACCTAAAGTTTCAGAATTATCAAAATGTTTTTTAATTACAACATTTAAAATATGAATTAAACGGATTGATATAAAAAAAGAAAACCCCGGACATTGGCGTCCGGGGTTTTCTTTTTTATAAGGCAGTTAAACCAATTATGGGTTCTTCTTTCTGTTCATCAGGTCAACCATAATAGGGGCAGCTACAAACACTGAAGAGTAGGTACCTATAAATAAACCAATAATCAAAGCAAAAGCGAAACCGTGTATTGGGTTTCCGCCAAACAGGAACAATATCAGCGCCACCAGGAACACGGTAACCACGGTCATAACCGTTCTGCTCAAAGTCTGGTTAATTGAATCGTTTACGTTCTGTATAAGAGTGCGGGTAGGATGTAAGCCCAGGGTCTCCCTTATCCGGTCAAATACCACCACGGTATCGTTAACTGAGTAACCAATCAGCGTTAACACCGCAGCTACAACCGTCTGGTCAATTTCAAGCGAGAATGGAAGTATTCTTCTGAATAACGAGAACACACCCATTACAATTACAGGGTCATGCACAAGGGCCACAACTGCACCTGTTGCATATTCCCAACGTTTGAAACGAAGGAAGATATACAGGAACACGAATAACACACCAAACAATACTGAGAAGTATGAACTCTTTCTGATATCATCTGCAATGGTAGCTTCAATCTTAATAGAGCTTTTTACATTCTTCACCCTGAAATCATCCAGGTTAGGGTAGTTAGTGAAAAATGGTTTAAGGCCTGCATAAATGTCAGCCTCAACAATACTATCAGTAGTAGCGCCGGCTTTATCAATCAAATAAGCGGTGGTTATTGATATCTGATTATTGCTACCGTATGTTTTTACAACAGGCACACCTTGCAGCGGGCCTTCCAATGCTTTAGCAACATCTTCGGTTTTTACGTCCTTATCAAACTGCACCACATAGCTGCGGCCGCCTTTAAAATCAACGCCCAAATCGAAGCCATAGAATATCATAGATGATAAAGAAATAGCAAACACTATAGTAGAAAGAGTATAGGTAATTTTACGCTTGCCAATAAAGTCGAAATTGATTCCCTTTAGCAGGTGCATAGTATACTTATTGCCAAATTGGATATTGATATTTCTGTCGAAAGCAAAGTCGAAGAATATTCTGGAAACCAATACCGCAGTGTAAATAGATATCATTAAACCAAACACCAACACCCGGCCGAAACCTTGTATAGGGCCTAATCCGAATACCATTAATACAATACCGATAGCCATAGTAGTAAGGTTACCGTCAATAATGGCGCTGTAGCTGTGCTTGTAGCCTTCATCAACAGCCAGGCGCAGGCCTTTGCCACGGGCAACTTCCTCGCGCACACGCTCGTTAATGATTACGTTGGCATCAACCGCCATGGCAAGCGTTAACACTATACCGGCCATTGCAGGTAGTGTAAACGAAGCGCCTAAGCCAATTAATACGCTTAACTGTATAAACAAGTTAATACCCATCGCCATGTTGGCAATAATACCCGAAGTGCTATAATAGCTTACCATGAAAAGGAATACCAGCGCAACACCAATAATCAACGAAAGCAAACCTGCTTTTATTGATTCTTTACCTAACGATGGCCCGATAACCTGCTCTTCAATAACCTGGGTCCTTGCTTCAAGCTTACCCGATTTAAGGATGTTGGCTAAGTCATCTGCCTCTTCAATATCATCAATACCTGATATCTGCGAACTTCCCCCTGCAATTTTCTGCTGCACACGTGGGGCCGAGAAAACGCGGTTATCCAAAACAATAGCGATACATTTTTTAACCGCTTTGCCGTTTACCGTGCTGTTTACAGCAGCTTCGGTCATTTTCTCCCAGGCTGATGATCCCAGCGGGTTCATCTTGATATCAACTTCCGGAGTTCCAAACTGGTCAAACGATTTATAAGCATCAGTAATTACGCCTCCGCTCAAAGGAGCTTCTAATGAGGCCGGGTTTTGCTTGATAGCATACAACCCGAACACGTTGCTTCCTTTACCCAGCGGGTGTGCGCTCCATAATAATTTAAGATCGCGCGGAAACAGTGACTTAACTTCCGGGCGGGCCAGTAATTTGTTTACACGGGCTGTATCTTTACCAAAAGCACGGCCAACCATAGGGCCTTCGCCATATCTCTGGCTCTGGCCATCCTGAATGATGTTCGGATATAGTACTTCAAATAACGGGTTCGCATTTTTGCTGGTGGTATCAACCTTAGCAGCCGAGGCCTTTTTACCTCCGCCTTTAACTGTATCGCCGGTAAGGCTGTTAGTATCTGGCGCAGCAAGTAATTCATTGGCACTGGTTGTCAGCGATGTATCAACCTTTCCGGAAAGTGAATCTTTAAGCGCTTTATCCCTTACTACCAGGTCCCTTAACGATGAGTTGGCCTGGCCCAGGTATTCAATAACTTCAGATGTTTCGTAAGTATTCCAAAACTCCAACTGAGCAGTTTGTTGTAACAGTTTACGCACACGCACCGGATCGTCAACACCGGGTAATTCCAAAATGATACGGCCTGTGTTAGCCTGTAATGAAATGTTTGGCGATGTTACACCAAACTGGTCAATACGTGTTTTAAGAACCTGGAAGGTTTCTTTTATAGCAGCGTCGAAATCTTTTCTCAGCAAGCTCATTACTTCTTCGTTTGAAGAGGTGCTGTTTATTTTACCCTGGTAAGCATCAACCTGGCCAAATATTGCTGCCAGTTTTGCATTTGGGTTTAACTTTTCAAATTCACGTTGAAAGATGGTTAAAAAATCGCCCTGGCTGCTTGATTCTAATCTTACCGCATTTGTAATAGCCTGGTTGAACTGAGGATTGCGGTTGTTGTTTGAAAGTTTACGCAACACATCATCCTGCGATATTTCCATTATCAGGCTCATACCGCCTTTTAAGTCAAGGCCAAGGGTCAAAGCGTGGTCGCGGCAGAATTTATAGGTATAAATATCTCTCAGCCCCCATACATCAATCAAAGGAAGCCCGGCAACTGAATCCAGGTAATTTCTCTTGGCTATCTTGGTTAGGTAAGCTACAGAGTCTTTAAATGCCACCGATTGTGCAGCAGTTAACCCGGTAGGTTCAGTAATCTTTATCTGGTTGCCGGCAATGGTATCAGCTTTGCGCTCAACACGGTCGGCCATAAACGTAAACGACAACTGGAAAAGACAGGCAAGAAGAAGGATAATGGTAAAAAATCTAATTACTCCTTTGAGGTTTTGCATTTTAAAATGATTTTAAGTCTAAAAACGAGAGCGCAAATATAAAAGAATAGTGGAAAAAAGAAAGTCATGTATTTCAACCCGCATACAAGCTCATCAAATAGGTTGAAAACTAAAGCCAATCAGTAAAGCGATTTATTATCACCAACCTTGCTTTTTCTACACTTCTTTTTCGAAGCGAAGCGCACGAAAAAGAAGCCTGTCCCCCTCTGGAGGGGGGCCTGCCTGCCGGTAGGCAGGCGTAGGGGGAGGTGAGAATCTGACCATATAAACCCAAACCCCGATTGAAGGAATTAATACCATTTTTCACGTATTTCCAGTAAATTGAACACAGGCCAGCACCATCCTTACAAACTCTGTTTTTACCACATTGTATTAAAAGGATGCTCTTTTCCTTGTTTCAAAGAAGTTGTTTAAAATTAAATCCAAATGC
>PMXD01000039.1:5751-7062 GCA_003165895.1 Bacteroidota bacterium
AAATTTAGACCCGATTGCCCTGCGCAACTTATCGTTTTGCATGGAGGCTTGCGGATTTTTGTCTTAATTTGCCCCCGCCCCGAAAGGGTTTCCCCACCCTTTCGGGGTTATTGACACTTTAAATAATAAGCATGGATTTAGTTATTACAGACCCTGTTTTTGATGAAAATATTAAATACAACGCTTTTGAAAAGTGGTGTATCAGTCTTATACGTGATGAGCGCGACCTGCCTTTTGTAAAACTTTGCCTGCGCATTTTACTGTTTGTGATACCGGTTTCCATCTTTCTTTTTTTCCATTTTAGCTGGTGGCTGGCCATCCCCTTCCTGCTGTTTAATATAGCTACGGGCCTGGGGCCATTTATATTAATGATGCACAATACCAGCCACCGCAAACTGTTTAAGTGGGACCCTTTAAACAAGCTTATACCATGGGTATTAGGCCCCTTCTATGGCGAAACACCTGAAACCTACTTCGGCCATCACATAATGATGCACCACGCCGAAGGTAACCTGATAGACGACCTTAGCTGCACCATGAACTACCAGCGCGATAGCTTTATTGATTTTATGAAGTACTTCCTGCTGTTCTTCTTTTTTGGTATGAGCGACCTGGGCTATTATTTTAAAAGAAAGAACCGTAACAAGTTTATAAGAAAGATATTAATGGGCGAAGTTGGCTTTTTTGTAATGTGCATTATTCTTTGGCAGTTTAACTGGCAGGCAACACTTACCGTTTTTTTATTGCCCTTTTTAATTGCCCGCTTTGGCATGATGGCCGGCAACTGGGGCCAGCACGCTTTTATAGATGCCACCGACCCCGCTAACAGCTATAAAAACAGCATTACCTGCATTAATGCCAACTACAATAAGATTTGCTTTAATGATGGCTACCACATAGGCCACCACCTGCGCCCCAATATGCACTGGCTTGATTTACCCCTCGAGTTTCAGAAGAATAAAGCTAAGTATGTAGAAAACAATGCCGTTATATTTAAAGAGATAGACTTTTTTGTAATATGGTTCCTGCTGGTAACCAAAAATTACAAATACCTCGCATCAAAATATATCGACCTCGGCAACCGTTTTAACTCGCAGGAAGAAATCATCGCTTTCCTTAAACAACGCGTTGCGGCTATACCCGTAACCCGTGTTAGTCCTAACGCTAATGTGATATTTAATAATATCAGGTAACCGGTGGGGTTCCCTTCGCTAACAAACACCCTGAAACCCCTGGGGGTGGTTTCCACTTTTTTCATCATTTATTTTACAAAACATTCATTACCAATATATTAATTTCTCAAGACCCCTT
>PMXD01000113.1 GCA_003165895.1 Bacteroidota bacterium
TCAATCATTACCTGCACATCATGTTTCCAGGCAATTTTGGTTAGCTCGCCCAAGGTTTCCAATTCAGCAAATTGCGCAGCATCATTGGCATCTGCAATACATCCGGGACGAAGCCCGTCGCCCAACGAGAACGCCACATCATAAGCCTTCATTATTTCGCATATCTCCTCAAAATGAGTATACAAAAAACTCTCTTTATGATGCGCCAAACACCACTTTGCCATAATACTTCCCCCGCGCGAAACAATACCCGTAACACGCTTAGCCGTAAGCGGAATATACCGCAGCAACACACCGGCATGGATGGTAAAATAATCTACCCCCTGCTCTGCCTGCTCAATTAATGTATCGCGGAATATCTCCCAGGTCAAATCCTCAGCTTTGCCATTTACCTTTTCCAATGCCTGGTAAATAGGCACCGTACCCACCGGCACCGGGCAGTTGCGTATAATCCACTCTCTTGTTTCATGAATATTCTTACCGGTAGATAAATCCATCAAAGTATCACCACCCCAGCGGCAGCTCCATACTGCCTTTTCAACTTCCTCTTCTATACTCGAGCTTACCGCCGAGTTGCCGATATTGGTATTTATCTTCACCAAAAAGTTACGGCCAATAATCATGGGCTCACTTTCGGGGTGATTGATATTTGAAGGAATAATTGCCCTTCCCATCGCTACCTCTTCTCTCACAAACTCAGCTGTAATGTGTGTTTTTGGAATATTAGCCCCAAAACTTTCACCCGCATGCTGGCTTAATAAAACATTGGGCCCGGTTTGGCTGGCTTTTAATTCATCCATGCGCTGGTTTTCGCGTATGGCTATATATTCCATCTCTGGGGTTATCATACCCTGTTTGGCATAATGCATTTGCGATACATTTTTACCGGGCTTTGCCTTTAATGGAATTTTTAAATGCTCAAACCGTAAATGGTCCAGAGATTTATCCGCCAACCTCTTCCGGCAATATTCCGACGAAAAATCAGTTTCCTGCTGCACATCGCCCCTGCTTAAAATCCATTCCCCGCGTAAACGCGGCAGGCCCTGTTTCAAATCAATCTTATAATTGGCATCTGTATATGGCCCGCTGGTATCATAAACCGTAATGGACGGGTTCTTTTCAACCTTGCTGTCGCCATTAAATTTATGCACGGTATCGGTCAAAGTAATTTCACGCATAGCCACCTTAATATTGTGCAGCTTACCCGGCACATACACCTTCCTTGAACCCGTTAACGGCGCTGAACTTATAACAGTTTCATTAGGCGCCTCATCTTTCTGTTTCATATTCTTTATTTATAAATTTTAAAGTCAATCTTAAATTGTCGCCAACCTCTCAAGTCTCAATACTTAATACTCTATACTAAATACTTCTTATCCGCCTTGTGTTGGCCTGATAATTGTGATTTTGTCATTTTGATTTAGTGCGCATTTTTCCCACTCAGATCTGCTAATAACATTGCTATTAACGGCCACTGCAATGCCTCTCTTTTCTGCCATGTTAAGTTGCACAAGCAGCTCATAAAGCTTATCCCCATCAGTCAGTTTTTCGGGTTTATTATTTACAACTATATCCATAACTTATCCATTCAATGTTAAGCGGAAAAACTTCAGGTAGGTGAAAAACGAGGGCACGGGCCTCTTGCTACTTTTCCCTTCGCAGGCATTATCCTGTTCAGGTTACCAAGGGTATAATCTCAGCCATTCATTAAGGCACCCCTAAAGTTCCGGCATCGAAGATAAACAATTATCGGTGGTTCAAAAAATCATGGTCAGGGCCTAACATCAGCCTAATAATAGTTTTCGTATCTTTAACCTGAAATAACAATGATTATGGAGAGTTTCGAAGTAGAAATATTAAAAGCAAAAGCTGCCAACATTCTTTATAATTTGGAAGCAATGAAGCTTATCAGGTTAAAGAAAAAAGGGCTGTTAACGAAAAAGAGCAAAAAAAAGACTGATAAAAATCTGATTTCTCAAATTGAAGCAGGATTGAATGACGTTGCTCTTATTCAATCAGGAAAAATTAAGCCCAAAACGCTCCGCGATATTTTAAATGGCAAATAAGATTATTCCCACTCCTTATTTTGAATCGCGTCTTAAAAAGTTCTTAAAGAAGTTCCCTTCACTTGCAAATGAACTGACTGAATTGGAGGAAACTTTATTGGCTCACCCTCAGACAGGAAAAGATATCGGTGCCGGGATTTTTAAAATAAGATTAGCCAGTAAAAGTAAAGGCGCTGGAAAGAGTGGTGGCTTTAGGATCATAACTTATTTGGTAAAACCTGCCGCAGAAGGAACTGATATTTATCTTATTACAATTTACGACAAATCAGAAGAATCTACAATTGATAAAGGAGAATTGAAAAGATTGATTAAATCGATCTTTGACACCAACCGGTTCTAACATATGTAACCTGAAGAAGTTGAGGCAAGCTGAGGCTAATTGGAATGCTGTCCACACTGACTACTCACCCCAACCATGTCTTATTTCACCCCACACAGGGATACTTCAAAAAAAATTGAACCGGCGCAATAAAAAAAATCTCCCCACCCCGCAAGTTTTTCAACCCACTGACATCAAAACAATTACAAGCAGCCAATATTTGTAAACGAAAACCCCTAAAGCATTATTGAATCTTATTTACCCTTGACCATGCTTTAAAAAACATCTTTCAAATTCGTTTACCTATGCACCTAAGTTATTTGTAACTACTCAGGCGCCAAA
>PMXD01000042.1 GCA_003165895.1 Bacteroidota bacterium
AAATCCCCGAAGGGGACTTAAAGGCAAACCCATATCAGCTATTTTACATCATCTTCTTTAATGCGTTTATCCCGGCTAAACCGCTTTCTGTGCAGCCTTTGCTGCATCCAGGTGTTTTTGTATGGTTGGTATTGTCCTGGTAGCAAAAGAGCTGATATCGGCATCCTTGCCTTCGTTTGCCTCTTTTTGGAAAGCTTTTAAAACTTCTTCATGTCCCATCACCATCATGTTTATGTAGGTCTTATCAAAATCGCTTCCGGTTTTATGTTTCATATCATCGTACATCTTTTGGTCTTTATCGTTCATTACTACTGGCAGCATTAAGTTTTTATTAGCTGCAATTGCTGTTAACTCATTATCTGCTTTGGTATGGTCTTCAACCATCATAACACCAAATTTTTTAACCTCAGTATTTTTTGAATGGTCAGCGCAGAGCTTACCCATTTCCACTTCCATCATGCCACCGCTTGCTGCTGCAGCAGCAAACTGAGCATCATCGCCGTTTACTTTTGTAGCAATGGCTGAATCAAGGCTCTGCACTGTTGTTGCGTCGGCCTGTTTTACTGAGTCGTTGGAATTACAGGAGGTAAATAAAATGGCGGAAATAAAAAGTGAAGTGAAAATTACCGTGAAATACATTTTCATATTTTAGTTGTTTAATGATTTTTGAAATGAAACTTTAACAAAAAAAAAGCAATCTCCGNNTTGTTCTTTCCTGTTTTGCTTTCTGTTTTTTGCGATTGGTTTTTACCATGGATTTTATCTGCAGGTGTTTCTTCCTCCTGCTCATCCATACCTAAAACATCCTTAGCTGGTTTACCATCTTTGGTAAACTCAACCTTGTTGGATTTGTTTCCTTTTTTGTCGTCAGTTTTGCCGCGGTTAAGCTGGTCGGTTTGATTGGTTTTCATTTTTTAGTTTTTAGTTGTGAAGGAATTTTCACATTGTAAAGTTCAGCTCATTAAGGTCTGAAAGAGTTACACAATTCTTAAAAAAGGTTGCATAATTACCACTTGTTAAATGCAGCTTACGGTGCACGCAACCGGCATAATTGACAGGGCTTTCAGGTATCGGTTATTGTATAAAATACCTGTTCGAGATTTCCTGCATCATCTCAATAGTCAAAGGCTTGGTTATGTATTCTACCACAACACTCCACTTTTTCGCTTTGGCAATATCATTGGGATTATCGGAGGTGGTAAGCATAACAATTATTGTACGGCTTTTTAATTCCTCGTCAAGCAGGTTGTATTCCCGGAGAAACTCCCATCCGTTCATGCCGGGCATGTTTATATCTAAAAAAATCAGGTCAGAATGGGGTTCTTTTTGCGATTTAAGATACTCCAAAGCCTCTGTTCCTGATGATTTTGATATAACAATGCTATTGATATCATATTTTTTTATCGTCCGCTCATGAAAAAAATTATCATGGGGGTTATCATCTATGAGCATAATGCAACGTAGTTTGGTGTTCATATGATTAGGTTTGCAATAGTGAAATAAAAAGTGGTTCCTTGTCCTAACTTTGATTCAATCCGGATTTCTCCCTCATATAATTGAATTATTTTTTTGCAATTGGCCAGCCCAATGCCATTTCCCTCAATTTCTCTATTAGTAGATAATCGTTGAAAAATCTCAAATACCCGGCTAAAGTGGCCGGGCGCTATACCTATTCCATTATCAGTTATTGCGAACTCCCACTTTTTATCTAACTCCTTAGCGCGTATCTGAACTTTGGGAGGTATTCCTTTTCTGCGAAATTTAATGGCATTGCTGATCAGGTTTTGGAATAGTTGGTGGAATTCAATTTCAGACGCCATAATGTCGGGCATTTCTGTTACCTCAATAATTGCTCCTGAGGTTTTAATCATAACATCAAGATCAGCTAAAACATCGTTGATCAATTCGTTGCAATTAATGTATGTCAACGTTCTGTCTGCCCCTAACCGCGAAAAATTCAGAAGTGATTTGATCAATGAGCTCATTCTTTCAATCGAACTGTTTACGGAATGAAGATATTCCCGTGCCTTGTCGTCTAGTAGCATCAGGTAATCCTCTTCAAATACCTTCATGTAGTTTGAGACGGTGCGGAGTGGTTCCTGAAGGTCGTGTGAGGCTAAATATGCAAATTGTTCAAGATTTACATTGGCTATAACCAGTTCAGCCGCTCTTTTTTCCTTCTCTTCATTCTGAAATACGAGTTCACGATTGGCAATAACTAATTCGGCTGCCCGTTTTTCTTTTTCTCCGTTCTGAAATTTAAGTTCCCTGTTGGCAATAATCAATTCGGCCGCACGCTTCCCTTTTTCTTCGTTCTGAAATACAAGCTCCCAGTTAGCAATGATCAGCTCATACGCCCGTTTCTCCTTTTCTTCGTTCTGAAAAGCAAGTTCAGCGTTTGCAATGCTCAGCTCTTCGGAGCGTTTTTCTTTCTCCCCGTTTTGAAAAATCAGTTCCCGGTTGGCTATAATCAGTTCGGCCGCGCGTTTTTCTTTCTCCTTGTTTTGAAACAAAAGCTCGCAATTGGCAACGATAAGTTCAGCCGCCCGCTTTTCCTTTTCTTCGTTCTGAAAAGCAAGCTCACGGTTGGCGATTATCAGCTCTGCCGCCCGTTTCCCTTTCTCTTCATTTTGAAATATAAGCTCACCGTTAGCAATGATTAATTCCGCTGCCCGCTTTTCTTTTTCCTCGTTCTGAAAAGCCAGTTCGCGGTTGGCAATAATCAACTCGGCTGCCCGTTTTTGTTTTTCCAGGTTCTGAAATATAAGTTCCTTCATGGCAATTACCCGTTCTGCCGCCCGTTTTACCTTTTCTTCGGTTTGAAAAGCAAGCTCGCGGTCTGCTATAGCCAACTCTGCTTCGCGTTTTTCTTTTTCTTCGTTTTGAAATTCCAGTTCGCGGTTGGCGATAATTAACTCAGCCGCGCGCTTTTCTTTCTCTTCATTTTGAAAGGCCAGCTCTCTGTTGGCGATAATCAATTGGTCCAGTTTTTTCTTATCCATGGAGGTATTTAGTATGAAATAATTTAAAATAATATATGTCCAGACGGGAAACTAATTGATTGTGTAAAGTTACCGCCGGCATGTTTTAAAGTTATTACACAATTTCATTGATTAGTTGCAATATTCACTGATTTCACATGTAAATAAATTCAATAAGAAAATCCGGCAAATCCGGTTGGTTACATTTATAAAGCGCCAAAAGCGCAATAAGAACGGGATACAGGAATGTGGGAATTATGTAAGGTTTTCTAAGAATGATGTAAAACTTTATTCAGTGAATGACCCCATCTTTGTTGTGCAGGATTTGTTGTCTTAACGATTTTAAAATTATCCCCCATGGAAACCAGAAAAATTACCCGGCATCAAACAGGTATCGTTAAAACCAATTTAACCACAGGAAATAATATCCTCAACCAGATTTCCACTGGAAGTTTTAACCCCGATTCTGATGGGTTTGCATTTCCAACATCAGCATTATATGATGCTGAGTTGATGAGATTAAATGATATAAAGTCGCACTTCGTTTCGTTGGCTACAGATAAAACAGACAAACCTGGTTTTTTGTTTGATAAGGTATGGGCATCGGCCAAAGCGCTGGGTCAATATCTGAAACTGAACAAACTGAAATAAAGTTTTTCAACGCAATTGTAAAAACAGGGCTTAACCCAAAGAATAAAACCTTCCTCCTGTTACCACAAAACTGATGGTTTTATAACTACACAATGAAACTATACATCAAGTACATGGTTTCCATTCGTTGCAAAATGATAGTGAAATCTGAGTTGGACAAAATGGGACTCCAATACCGGCGGGTTGACTTGGGCGAGGCCGATTTAACAGATAGTTTCAGCGCTGAACAGCACGACCAACTGAAGCTGGCGCTATTACGCTCAGGGTTGGAACTGATGGATGATAAAAGGGCCATGCTGGTTGAAAAGGTAAAGAACCTGGTAGTTGAAATGATACATTACGCCGATGAACTACCCTCTGTTAAAAAGTCTGTTTATATAAGCGGGAAACTACAACACGATTACACCTATGTGGCTAACCTTTTTTCGGAAGTAACCGGTATTACTATAGAGCATTTTATTATAGCCCACAAAATTGAAAAGGTAAAAGAACTTTTGCTTTACGATGAACTTAACCTTACAGAAATTTCATATAAACTGCATTACAGCAGCGTGGCGCATCTTTCCAATCAGTTTAAAAAGGTTACAGGGCTAACGCCTACTTATTTTAAGCGCCTTAAACATAAAAGGCTTACTGCACTTGAAAATGTGTGAATGGTGTAATTTATTGCAATAATTATGTAATGCTTTACCTGCATTTAAGAGGCATCTTTGTTTCAGAGATTATTATTCTCCACTTGCATTCACCTTATACTAAATTAAAGGAAAATGAAAACTGCAGATAAAGATGCCATCCAACCGATATTTCAATTGAATATGACTATTGCGCCGACACGTGTATACTGTTATTGGTGCGGTCAGGGATTAAGGCAATGCGGCACCTGCAAAGGTAGTGGTTTGTATAAAGGGGCAAATTGTCCACCTTGTAAAGGCCACGGATGCCTTTGTCCCGCCCATGAAGGCGATTGGGATAAATAAACAACTATATAGATAATGTCAGCAAGTAGTTTTGGGTTAAAACAGGAGGTCGCATTATAGCGGCCTTCTTTATTTTAGGTCGATGATCATTGTATGCACATAACTGCCAATAAATTATACCCGGGGGATAAACAAAAATATTTGTCTATTGATGGCATAATATTACTTTCGTTCCGCTTAAACAAAATACATGAACCTACACGAATACCAGGCCAAGGAACTAATGAAAAAGAATGGCGCGGCCATTCAGGAAGGAATTATAGCTACCACACCCGAAGAGGCTGTTGCAGCGGCTCAGAAAATGAAGGAGCTTTATAACAGCGACTGGGTAGTTGTGAAATCGCAGATACACGCAGGTGGCCGCGGCAAAGGGCTTATAGAGGGCACCGGACAACATGGTGTTGCATTGGCTAAAAACCACGATAAGGTTAAAGAAATTGCTACTAACATTTTAGGGCATATATTGGTTACCAGGCAAACCGGCCCCCATGGCCGCCTGGTAAATAAAGTGCTGGTTGCGCAGGATGTTTACTACCCCGGCGATTCTCCGACTAAAGAAATGTATTTCTCTATTCTGCTCGACCGTGGCGCTGGTAAAAATGTAATTATCTACAGCACTGAAGGGGGTATGGATATTGAAGAAGTAGCGGAGCACACCCCCGATAAAGTATTGAAGGAGTGGGTTGAACCCGGTATTGGCTTACAGGATTTTCAATGCCGTAAAATTGCTTTTGATTTGGGATTAAGCGGCAACGCCAATAAGGAGATGATAAAGTTTGTGCGTGCGGTGTATAACACATACATCAACAGCGATGCCAGCATGGTTGAAATTAACCCGGTGCTTAAAACCAGCGACCATAAAATTATTGCCGTGGATGGCAAAATAAGTCTGGATGATAACGCGCTTTACCGCCACAAAGATATTGAGGCTATGCGCGATTTAAATGAGGAAGACCCAACTGAAGTGGAAGCAGCCGCAGCCGATTTGAACTATGTTAAGCTGGATGGCAACGTAGGATGTATGGTTAACGGGGCAGGCCTTGCCATGGCTACTATGGATATTATTAAACTAAGCGGCGGCGACCCTGCTAACTTCCTGGATGTGGGTGGAACTGCAAATGCAGAGCGTGTTGAAAAAGCTTTCCGTATTATTCTGAAGGATCCACATGTAAAAGCCATACTGGTTAACATATTCGGCGGTATCGTTCGTTGCGACAGGGTTGCACAGGGTATTGTTGATGCTTATAAATCTATTGGTAATATACCGGTGCCAATTATTGTTCGTTTACAGGGAACCAACGCCGAAGAAGGCAAACGCATTATTGACGAAAGCGGATTGAAAGTCCGCGGCGCCATACAGTTGAAAGAGGCTGCTGAAGAGGTGAAGGCTGCTTTAGGATAAGTGCATTACCGGCGGAGATGACATCTTTTTTCAAGATGTTATCTCTGTTGACGTGTTAGCGCGGTCTGATTCTTAAAGGTTGCTGCAAGCCCGGGCATGTTAAAGATAACATCTTGAAAAAAGATGTCATCTTAGTGTTCCCGGCAATCGCCTTATAAATCCAGTCCAATTACCTGGAGGTAAATAACTCACTACGTTGAAACTCGACCTCTTTCCATACCAACTTCGCTTTAAACATCCTTTTAAAATTGCCCATGGGGTTCGTGAAACTACTGATGTGGTTTTTGTTCGCCTTACGCATGAAGGATTTACTGCATGGGGTGAAGCAGCGCTCCCTCCATATCTTCCCGAAACTCAAAAATCTGTTATTGATTTTCTTTCGGGGTTAGATGTTTCCTGTATTCAATTCCCGCTTAATCCTGTTCAGATATTTAATGAAATAGATGCGCAATATCCCGGTAATATGTCTGCCAAAGCTGCGTTTGATATGGCTTTGTGGCATTTGAAATCGCAAATGGAAAATAAGGGAATAGGGGAGTTGCTGGGTATTGAGCCAGCGCGGTTTCCTCTGTGCACCTACACCCTGGGCGTATCGGAATTTGCTGAAATGAAAGCGAAAGTGGATGAGGCCCTTGGATATGGTTTTGAGCTTTTTAAAATAAAACTGAACGGCGAGGACGATTTGAGTGCCCTTGAAAATTTCAGAAAACTAACAGATAAGCCTTTTGCCATTGATGTAAACCAGGGCTGGAAAAGTGCTGAGGAAGCAATTGCCAATATTCAAAGCATTGAACACTTTAAACCGGTATTGATTGAACAGCCTTTGCGTGTGGCCCTCAACCATCAAATGCCCGCATTGCTTCAAAAATCTTCTATCCCCTTTTATGCGGATGAAAGTTGCCAGACGCCGGATGATATTGAGCGGTTAGCCGGATGCTTTACCGGTGTAAATATTAAGCTGATGAAGTGCGGCGGTATTTCGCCGGCGCTTGAAATGATTAGTAAAGCGAGGGCTTTGGGTTTGCAGATTTTAATAGGCTGTATGAGCGAATCATCAGTCGGCTGCACTGCGGCTGCTCATCTAACTCCCCTGGCGGATTATGCGGATTTAGATGGACCTTATTTAAATGCCAATGACCCTTTTGTGGGGATGACGGTGGAGGAAGGGAGGATTAAAGTAAATCCTTTGGAGCAAAAGGTGAAATTCTAACGTACGTTGTGGATTGCAATAATCCCGTTATGAATTTAAACTTTATAGCATTTGTATTTTAGGATCGGGTACGGGCAATGTGATTAGTTCGACTATATATGACCTCAGAGAGGTCAAATATTTATAGTAACAACAAGCAAAGAATGATACGACTCCAGAGGAGTCGCATGAGAATTTATCCAATTTAAAAGGATTGCCCAAGTGTAGCCATGCCAAAGTTCGACCCCTCTGGGGTCGTATATCTTTTGTTGTTCGTTTTCTATAAATATTGGACTCCTCTGGAGTCGCAAATCCATAACGTAAGGAATAGGGTTATGAATATATCGTTTTCAGCAGAGCCCCGGGCGATGAATAAAATTTCAGTTTCCCCGATTTTAATTCACCAAGCGATTCTTTGTGATGTTGAAGAATTTCATTTCTCCGCTCCTCAGCAAGAATATAGTCTAATATAACATGCAGGTCTTCCTTTTCTTCCAACGAGAGGTCTTTAACCCGTTCAACAATATCAGCGAACTTTTTCATACCGCTAATTTAAAGATTTTTTCCATTGGGTCCCAGGTGCATATCTTTCAATTACCACATCGGCAAATGGCGAAGTGAGATGACATCCTTGCCTTTCAATTATCACATTGGCTAATTATCACATTCTATCTCCTGTTTGGTATCCCAAACTCAATCTTCCAGTTTAGCACCGGCACAATGCCCAGGTCCTGTTCAACAATAACAGTGCGGGTTATGGGGTCGTATACATAATCTTCAACGTTTAAACGGTTGGTAACGTTTTGCCCGTCGAACGATAGTGTCCATGAATACTTTTTAAGGTTGCGGCGGTAATAAATGCCGGCATCTATGCGGAAATAGTCGGGCAGTTTGAGTGAGTTGGTGTTTTCGTTTTCGTAAACAGTCTGGTTTTGTAAAATAGAGTTTGGCAGGTCAACCGGNNCCCCTCCAGATAATTTTAAGGTTAATACCAAAAACGCTGGCCTTGTTTTTACCTATTACAAATTCCTTTCCGCCCAATAAATTCATTACATGTTTTACATCGTAAGTAGTGCTTCGCCAAACACCATCCAGTGCCTTTTCTTTTGATTCGTACAGCGAGGCAGTGTACATAAAGAAGAAATGGTTGCTGAAATACTTCTCCAGCGTTATTTCAATACCGTAATTATAACCTATACCCTTGCTTACTAAAGGCACCTGCACAAAACCCTCATCGTAGTTTAAGTTAGAATAGGTATTGTTTGCCGAATCAGCACCTATAGGCACACTGAATAAATACTGCGCGTAAGCTTCAACCCTCAGGTGGTAGTCTCTTTTAAAATTAAAGTTATAGCCCAGTACTACATGTAAGGCGCGGGTAAAATCGAGGTCCTGGTTGGGGTATCTTTTTACTCCGTTTACCGTGTCTACGTAAGAGAAGTAAGTAGACATGGCATCTACCCGGCTATGCAGGCCCAGGCCGAAACTAAGTGTTTGTGTCTCGGTTATTTTCCACTCGCCGCCTGCGCGTGGTTCAATATAAAACTTGTTGTTAAAGGCAGAGTAGGTGAGGTGCAACCCGGTGTTTATCTGGAATCTTTCAGAGAAACGGTGTTTCCATTGTATATACCCTTCATACATATTGGTATTGCCCACATTATCAACCAGGGTTTGCATGTAGTTATACTGATAATTATAGGCGTTGTTAAACAGGGTATATTGGGTATTGGTAAAAACAGCTCCGGCGCGCAACTGGTTTTTACTGTTCAGCTTTTTATTTAATACCAGCGTGCCGCGTAATGTTTTGTATATAAACTTATCGCCGCCCAGGTTAAACGGAGAGTACAAGTTACTGAGCGTATCGTTGGTATCCTGGTCGTTGGTGTATTCGTATGCTACAACGGCTTTAATGTAGGTTTTGTTATCTTTTAGCATGTATAAATAAGTAGCGCCCAGCACACCGTATTTCTGGTATTGCCCGTATTCGGTTTTATCATTGATATTATGCCAGTCGGCGGTGTCATGCACCGCACTCTGGTTAATAGTGCTAAGGCCGCCTATACCCCAAAGTGTAAACGTGCCTGCCTTTTTAGTGGGCAGGTTAAAGTTGAAGGAAATATCCTGGTATTTGGGTAGTAAAACACCTGCAAATTTTAATCCCAGGTAGCCCAGCAGCTGCAGAGTAGAGTAC
>PMXD01000168.1 GCA_003165895.1 Bacteroidota bacterium
CAAACGGTGTGCCCGCATCTGTAATAGCTATAAAGCTTTTTCCAGCCTGCCCTTTTGCTTTAGCATCTAACAGATTATAGAAATATTTGAAGAAGCTGAGAGTCTCAGCTGTATTGCCTGATTTGCTGGCGGCGATAAACAACGTTTTCTCCAGGTCAATTTGACTTTCAAGATGTTTAATAGCATCCGGGTCGGTATCATCCAAAACCAATAACTCTAAAAAGCCTTTTGCCTTGCCAAAAGTATCGCGGGCTACTTCTGAGCATAAGCTGCTTCCACCCATACCCAGCAACACTACATATTTGTAACCTTCGCTCTGTACCTGTTTTGAAAATTCAGTAAGCTCGTTTACTTTTTGTTCGATATTATCCGGCAATATCAGCCAGCCTAAGCGATTGTTGATTGATTTAATATGTTCAGGTTCCGATTTCCATAAATAAGCATCGCGGCGGAATAATCTTTTGCCTGCCTGCAGTTCATCTAATGCAGAAAATACAGCAGCTACATCGTCTTTCAAACTGCCGAAACTGATCTTTTGCACCGGCGCTGTATCGCCTAAAAATTTGGCGCGCTTATCGGCAATGCTGGTTATTAGTTTATTGTAAGGCTCTATAAATTTTTGAATGCCTTCGTTTTCGAGTTGTTGTGTTACCTGGGCAATGTCAATGTCGTGCCTTTTCAGTTCGCCGAATAAACCTTTGGCTTCATCCAATCCATCCTCAATAGTATTTGCTTTTAGCTGTCCATGGTCGGCAAAAGCGGCAATCGTTTCATCAGGCAAAGTATTTACGGTATCAGGACCTATCAACGTTTCTACATATTTTACATCGCTTGACAATGGGTTTTTGCTGCTGGTACTTGCCCACAAAGGCCGTTGAACGTGTGCACCTTTATCGGCCAGTTTCTGCCATTCTGCACCGGTGAAAATCTGCTTAAACTGTTGGTAGGCTAATCTTGCGCTTGCTATACCTGCTTTACCACTTAATGCACCGGCCCTGTGTTCGGCAATATCCTCAGGCGAAACTGTTATTCTGTGCGAGAGTAGCTGATCTACCGAAACATCAATCCGGCTTAAAAAGAAACTGGCAACCGAAATTACTTTATCAACCGGCTTGTTTTCGGCAACGCGGCGCTGGATAGCTTTTACATAAGCTTTTGCCACCTCCACATATCTTTCAACAGAGAATAGCAGGGTTACATTAATGCTGATACCTTCATACAACATTTCTTCAATGGCGATAACGCCTTCTTTAGTGCCGGGTATTTTTATCAGGCAATTGGGGCGGTTAACCGCCGCATATAAGCGGCGGGCCTCAGCCATGGTTTGTTCGGTATCGCGGGCCAGGTACGGCGAAACTTCAAGGCTTACAAAGCCATCGGCACCTTTGCTTTCGGTATAAACAGGCAACAATATATCGCAACCATCCTGCACATCTTTTATGGTCAGTGCATCATATATCTGAAATGGAGTGCTGCCTTTGCTAACCAGTGCTTTAATCTCATCATCATAATCGCTGCTGCCGGAAATAGCCTTATTAAAAATACTTGGGTTAGAAGTAACGCCGCGCAAGCCCTGCGTTGAAACCCTGTTTTTTAATTCGCCACCGGTAATTTTTTTTCTTGAAAGGTTATCAAGCCAGTAGCTCTGTCCGTAATTCAATAAGTCAATAAGTGTGCTCATAATCAGATATTTTTCATGTTTTTTTCTTCAATCGCTGCAATTTTTTCCAGGCGCCTTTGGTGGCGGGGTAAATTGCTGTAAACCGCTTTCAAAAATGTGTGTGCAATTTCAAGCGCTAAATTAATGCCTATTACCCGTTGGCCCATGCATAATATATTAACATTATCGTGCTCCACCGATTGGTGGGCCGAATAAGTATCATGGCAGACCCCGGCCCGTATGCCTTTAAATTTGTTGGCAGCAATACTTACGCCAACTGCACTTCCACAGATAAGAATGCCACGTTCAGCCTGTTTATTTAAAAGTGCAATGGCCAGATCGGCGGCATGGTCGGGATAATCGTCGGTTGGGTTGGTTCCATCGGTGCCCAGGTCCGATACTTCATGGCCTGCATCCGTCAAATCCTTTACAAGCGCCGCTTTAAATTCAAAACCGGCATGGTCTGATGCAATAGCTATTTTCATTTACTTTCAGGTTAGGTGCTGATTACTAACAGAACACGATATTATTGATTTAAGTTCATGCTTAACAATTAAACCGCGTTATCAAATTTATAAATTACAGGGAAATACGTCCTCATCCTAAATCCTTCTCCNNGCAAGCCGCTGGATGTAAATAATCCTGACATTAAAAAATTAAGAAGGCAATCGGAAACCGCCTCGAAAATAGGAACTCTCCTTTTTGATAAAAACGTGCCGGTTAAAACATGCACAGACCTAAGCGCCGATGGAATACCTATCCGCATTTACCAGAATAGCACTGAACCCAATCAACGGGTTTTAATTTACTACCATGGGGGTGGTTTTGTTTTATATGGGTTAAACTCTCATGATAATGTTTGCAGGCGCCTGGCTGCTATGAACAATTGCATTGTAGTTTCGGTTGATTACCGGTTAGCACCTGAGTTTACTTTTCCCGTTGCTCATGATGATGCATTTAAGGCCCTGCAATGGGTGGTAGCAAATATTCAGCAATACGGCGGAAACCCTAAAGACCTTTTTGTTGCAGGTGATAGCGCAGGTGGAAACTTATCAGCCTGTATGGCACACCGGTGCAAAAAAGAAGGCGTCAGCTTAAAGGGGCAGATATTAATTTATCCATGGATAGATGGAAAGCTGACAAATCCTTCGATTGACAGAAACGGTGAGGGTTATATTTTGACGAAGGAAGCCATGTTCTGGTTCCAGGAAAAATATACTCCGCGAAAAGAAGACCATTGTAACCCGAAGGTATCGCCTTGTTACGAAAGCAGTTTTACCGGGCTTGCACCGGCTTTTATTCTTACTGCTCAATTCGACCCGTTGCTGGATGATGGATTTAATTACTACAACCAGCTTAAACAGGCTGGCAATCAGGTAACTTACCAGGAATACCCTGACCTGGTGCATGGGTTTATCAATTTGTCTTTAGTTTCGCCGCAGGTAATGACGGCATTTGATGATATTGCGGTTTTTATGAAAGGGGTGTAGCTCACATTTTGCCCGTTTTGCTTCATCCATCTGCCTGTCGTCAACTTCGCCATCAGGAAACCAAGCTTTGTAAAGTAACCTGATATAGAAGGAAGAACCTTATAGTATTGGACTTGCTATATTTTTAAAAAAAATTAATCCATAACCCACTTAAAAAAAGGGATAGGGGTGTACGACAAATTTCCCTTTTCATCCTTCAAACTTTGCCAATACAAACTCACCCTGTCCCACGGACATCCCTCTCTTTGAAAAAAAGAGAGGGAAAATGCAAAATACAGCAATGCAAAAGCATC
>PMXD01000301.1 GCA_003165895.1 Bacteroidota bacterium
ATGTTTCGAACACTAATGGTCTGTTATTTCAAATGTGCCCGTAACATCCAGGCCATTTTTTCATGTGCTTCAAGTAAGGCCGTTATAAAGTCGCTGGTGCCTGCATCTTTATATTTATTGGCAAAAGCATCTATGCTCTCGCGCAGGGTTATAATAATAGCTTCATGGTCGCCAAGCAGGTCTTTAATAAAGCTTTCGCTGCTGTTTTTGTTGCCTCTTTTTTCGGTCAGGCTGGTCAGTTCCAGAAACTCGGTTACCGTACCCGGCGCATAATGGCCCAGCGAACGGATACGCTCAGCAACACTGTCTATAGTTTCGTCCAGTGCATTATACTGCCCTTCAAAGAAAAGGTGCATGGCATGAAAATCCGGGCCTTCAATGTTCCAGTGGGCATTGCGGGTTTTCATGCTTAAAATAAATTCGTCGGCCACAATTTTAGCCAGTTCATTAGCCACTGCCTGGGTGTTCATTTCGGTTATACCAATATTTGTTTTCATAATAAGGGATTTTGTTGTAACAATAAAAATGATACTTTTTTCGCAAACATTGCGGCAATTTCAGCGTTAAATAAGCAATGTCGTTAACTTAAGCCGAAACTCAGTTCTTTTTGCGCTTTGCTACCTCCCAGCCTCCGAAGCGGAGGAGCTGCCGCACAGCAAAAAGAACAACTTTGCCCGGTAGTTGTATTTCTGGGTTGCGGTTCTCCCGTTTCGGGAGTCAGAGGGTTTGGGTAGATGCATTTCCTTAACTCAGCGACATTGGTTAAATAAGAGTAAAGTTTTTTTTTAAATTATGATTTGCCTGCCCAGTGCTATACAATCAACCTTCCGGATGTTGAAAAATAGCGTTTCAGTATATAAAAGGGAAAATTACCTTCGGTAGGTCGTTGCGGATTTTAAAACAGGCCTCTTTCATAATTCAACATTTCNNTGAGGATTCAAAAAGAGCGAATTATGAAAGAGGCCTAATATCGTTCTTTATATAACGTTAACGACTTGGTAATTCCATTATTCACGGATAGCGGCGGGCAATTTGCTAATAATTGTTTTCCGGTATACTAATACAGGCAGGATTTTATTATCTTTAGATAATATCCTGAATGTTTTAGACTAAAAATTCAGACCATGGAAGAAAACGAGAACCTTGAACCTTCATTCGGAGAGATTGTGGATTTAGTTCGGCAATTTGAAGAGGCAGAGAAATTAAAAGAACAGGTTTTTTTTGACGAAGATAATTACGAGCAGATTATCGAGTTTTACCAGGAAAATCGTGAATACAACAAAGCCATCAGGGTTATAGACGTAGCCATAGCACAATATTCTTTCTCATCTTTTTTTTATACCAAAAAGGCCGAAATACTGGCCAACCAAAAACACTTTGATGAAGCCCTGGCCCTGCTGGAGGAATCTGAGAAGCTGGACCCCAACGATATTAACATATTCCTTATCCGTTCCGACATTCATTTGTGGGAAGGCCGCCACCAGGAGGCGCTGGATGAAGTTGAATACGCCCTTACTATCGCAACCGAAGCGGAAGACAAGTGCGAACTTTATTTAGAGGTGGCAGATATATATGAAGACCAGGAAAAATACCCGGAGGTGGTTGAAGCCCTGAAAGAAGCCATTGGCATTAACCCGATGAGCGAGGAAGGCCTTAACCGGTTTTGGTTTTGCATTGAGCTGAACGAAAAATACGATGAAAGTGTAAAGTTTCATGAGGAGTTGATTGAACAAAGCCCATACTCTCACCTGGCATGGTTTAACCTGGGGCATGCTTATGCCGGCTTACAATTGTACGATAAGGCATTGGATGCTTTCAGCTTTGTAATAGCTATTGACGATACTTTCGACGCTGCCTATATCTGCAGCGGCGATGTGCAATACAATATGGGCCGCTATGAAGAATCCATCAATTTTTACCTGGATGCCATCAAGCTTTCAAAACCGAACAAGGAACTGTACCTTAAAACTGCCGAGAGTTATGAGAAGGTGAGTGATTTTGCCAAATCGCGCTCATATTTACGTAAGGCCATAGTGGTAGACCCGTATTTTGATGAGGCTTTTTACCGGATAGGTGAAACTTATCGGTCGGAAGAAAAATGGCCTAAGGCTATTTCGTCTTTTGAGCGGGCTGTAAAACTGAACAGGGAAAATATTGATTACCTGTCGGCCCTTGCTGATGCTTATTTATGCACCGGTGAAGGAGAGCAGGCGCTTGAGATATTTGAAAAAATATTTCAACTGGATACCCAGAATAAGCAAAACTGGATTAACCTGGCTACTGCCTATTTTAATGTTGAGAATTTCAGAAAAGCTTTCCAGGTTTTGCATGAAGCTGAACAGAAGTACGAAGGCAGTGCCGATATATTCTATATCAAATCTGTTTTCTATTTTCAGGTAGGTAACAATCACGAAGCGCTGATTAACCTTGAACGAGGCCTGCTGGTAAACTTCAGCGAACACGGACTGATATTTGATATGGACGAGGCACTCCTTGAAAATCCGGCAGTGTTACAGGTTATTGAGCAGTATCGGGATTAGCCTGAATATGTCCTATAAGATTTTTGAAATTGAAAATGGCAACTACGGTTGCCATTTTCAATTTCAAAAAGTGTGTATTGTGACCTTTTGCCTTGGGTCAAACTATTAATAGAAGGGCGATTCCAAGTCCCACTTAGAAGGGGGACTATATACGTGTTTGACCACGGTTATCTTTATAAATTGTAGAATTTAGGCCAAATTTTAAAAATTGTTTCAATATCATACTCAAAGCGTAAAACGTATCACTATCTACTTCATGGACTTTGGTTTTTTTGCCAGATATTTCATATATCTTTCTTAATGGTGTTTGTTCTTTATTCCCCTTAGACTTGTATATGAACTCCATAGCCAAATAGCAATTATCAGCCGCAGGTGTTCTGTCTAAAAAAATGGAAATAGCCGCTAGTTCATTAGGAACAATTATACTTGTAAAATTCATGCTCCCTCCTCCAAAAACATAAGGTGTATCAATAGTATAGCTACCATCAATCTCATGCTTATTTATCAAAACGTAATAATATCCAAGTATATGTGCATTAGCGTTTAATGCTCGTAATTTATATACAAATTCATGTTCCTTATTTAATGTATCAATTAAGGGTAATGCCGAAATCGTAAGCGTTGGCGGAGTTTCTTTATTGTCAACGGTTTTTGTTAGTGTGTCAACTTTTAAGCCGTATTGGGCAAGTAATTGCATTGTATATTTATGGTAACCTAAAACTTGTTCGGAATATTGACTTTCGGCTATTTTGTTATCCTTCCTTAAGGTATCAATTTGTGTAAGCAAGAACCTTTCTTCGCCCTGTAAACTATCAATCGTTTTTTTTGCTTCGTCATGTTGAACATCTGAGGCGTGTTCTTTTACATAAGAGCATACAGAGGTTATGAGGAGCAATAAACTAAGGATAATCTTTTCTGCCTTTAACGGTCTTTGAAATAATTGAGGCTTTTCGAAGAAAGCGTATATCAGAGTGAAAAGAATAAGGGCACCTGTAATCATGAATGCAATTTAGTGCGATTTTTCACTATGCTTTCTAAAAAGCTTTATGCCGATATAGATAATTATCAATATCGAAGAAGATATAGCATAAATAATATCTATTTTTGTTGCAGCTGGCATTGCTTGCGTTTTAAATTTTAATACAAAGGTATGGTTATTTCTTTTCTTCTTCTTTCCCTTGATTACTATAAAAATTCTGGTTGGCCTTTCATTTTAAGTCGGCATAAAAAGGGCATTGCCTGTTTTCTACTTATTTTTTTTATTTCTTCCCATTTCCCAAAAATGGTTTGATAGGTTAATGTATAATTTATGCCACTTGGCAAGCTAATTATAAAGGCACTTATACCAAGTTCTTTAAGGGCACTGAATTCATTTACCCTGGTTAACATTTTTAGGTCGTGGGTAATTAAAATTCCATTTACTTCCTTTAGTTTATGGTATAGCGGCACATCTTTTAACCCTTTCCCAAATTCCAGTTCCGTGCTAAATACTCTATGGACACCATCATGCTGCTCTAAAACATCAAGCGCATTAGCTACCTTCTTCGGTAATTGTTCATCAAAATAAAAATCCATTAGGCTGCTATATGGTACTCAATAGCATCTCTTACATTTTCCGGCGAAATATCATATAATCGAGAGATTGAATCAATGCTTTCGCCTCCCTTATGAAAGGCATAAATGGTTGCGGTTAATATGTTTGTTCCCTCAATAATCGGTTGACCAAATTGATTGTCAGGAGTAACCACAACTGCTTTGTTTTGCCCCAACGGATAGTACTTGTGGGCCAACTTTTGATTAGTGAACTGTACTTTGTCGCAAAATGGCAATAAAATTCCAGCTATAACTGATTGCAGTTTTTCATCGGCTGAAAGCAATAGCGTTTCATCGCCAAATAACAGCTTTAGGTTATTTACATAAATATCTTTTTGCGCAAATGGATATGGCGTTTTAAGGTGATTAGCCATACTCTTATGAGCCTTCATTATTTTAGATGTCTTTATTCCTTTTTCCTTTAAGGAAAAGAAAACGTACATTTCGATTAACGTAAAGAAATTGACAGCCACAATGTCTTTAACCTCAAAATAATATTGATGACCTATGGAGTCATGTAATTTATTTTTCGCATAATATTTAAACCAATATTTGGCTTTAGGATATGGTATTCGCAGTATCTTACTGGCATCGGCAGCAGTGTAAACACCTTGTCCCAATATGCTGTTTGTGTGTTTCACTTTGAAGGTAAGTTATATTTTGTTTCAAATGTACGGCACCAATATAGCAATCGAAATCAGTATTATGAACACCATCGCTGTGGCCGCGCTAATATTAGCTCAAAAACTAAGCCTAATTGCACTAAATAATGTATTTTGTAAGGATTGTCAATATCTTTTAACAAAAAGTCAAGCTGACCGATGCAAATTGGGGTTATTTAATGGTGGGAATTTCAATACAAAGATACATAACCTTGAATAAATGGGCATTAAAATGACTTGGAATAATGCTGATTATACCCCAATAAATTGCCTTATTTTCGTATTATGACAAAGAAACCAGAACCAAATAGCCCCAAAAAGCAGCACAGCTATTTGACGCTATAATCAAGGCATCTGTTAGCGGTAATCCCAAACCTAAAAAGAAAGCAAAAAAATGAAGTATCTTTTATTGATTATAAGCTATGAGGAGGGATTCGCGCCACGTAATACTTTTGGCAACTATAAGATTGCATGCTCTTATACTGTTATGCCAACCACAACGCAGTTGCGTGAACTTGCCGAAAAAAGGCAAAATTTTGGTAGTCGATATGTTAAGTCGTTTATAACGCCCGAAATAAGTGAGCAGGATTTTAAATCTTACCATGTTTCCGACCAATTTAATTTCGCTTAACGTGGTCAAACTCCTATATAGTTACCCTTAGCAGGGGGACGATTGGCGTTTTCCGCAGGAAAATGCCAATCAGGGGGATGAGGACAATTTATCCGCATCGGCACACTCTAAACAATCTTAATCCCCTTTGCTGCTAACCGGTTATAGATGTTTGAAAGCACCTGGCTTTTAAACTCCTGCTCCTTATAAATACTGTTTATCCAAACATGAACGGTAAGTGCTGCTGAAGTTTCAGAAAGATTATTGACAAGAATTTCCACCGGCTCTCCCTGTATCACATAGCTGTTACCTTTTAATTCTTCCATAATGCTATCCTTGGCCAGTTGTAATTGCGATGAGGGTTCTACGCCAAATGTTAATTCTGTCCGCCTATGGTTATTACTACGGGTCCAGTTAACCATATGGCTTGACAGAATATCACCATTAGGTACAATTACCTCCGACCCATCGGGGGTTATTAGTTTACTTGACCGGATACCGATATTTTGAACGCGCCCTTTTTTATCTCCTACTTCAATATAATCTCCTATCTGCATAGGCTTTTCAAAAATAAGTATGACCCCCGATACCAGGTTAAATACAATATTTTGCAGGCCCAGGCCAATACCAACACTTAGTGCGCCCAGCACCACCGTAACTTTATCAACCGGCAATCCGGAGGCTACAATGGCCATAAAAAAGCCAGCCATGATAATTGCAAGGCGGACCAATACAAGCCGCGATTCTTTTTTATCCAGATCGCCCACAAAGTCTTCTTCAGTTTCGCCGAAGAAATAACCCACATACTTTTGCAGCACGCTTACCAAATACAATATCACACCAAAAGTCAGCAGGTTGCCAATGGTAAAAGAGGTGCTTCCAATTTTTCTCGGGGTATTAAATACACTGTCTAACAGGGAAGCCATTACAAAATGCAGGTCGATGTTGGTAAAAAAAATGATGAGGCCCAGTAACACTGAAACAACGGTAAGTATTTGATACAAGTCGGCGCGGATATTTTCGAAATTGAATTTAGCCGACATGCCGACCGATATTCTGCTGCTTTGCATTTGCAGGTAAAAGGCTTCTATTAATATTTCAACAATTACAAACAGGCCTATCATCTGTGTTAGTCCTATAACCGCCGCCGAGGTAAATATTTTGGCCAGGGTAAGCCTGCCGGCTATATTGGCAATAACTGCCAAAAAATTGAGCAACGTATAAAGGATTATCGTAACTTTTACCGCCCTGCCGGAAACCATGTTTTTATCCCCTTTTACCAATATCAGCCCAAAAGCCAATGAGGCGATGTTAAGCACAAGCAGAAATAAACGCAGGGGCCAGCCGGGAGTAATAATGGCATTCATACACGAGGTTAGTATGAACAGAACTGCCAGGATGCACCAAAACACAAACGACTTCTTAGGCCATATCAACCAAAACAATGCTGTAAGTGGCACTAAAATGCACAACTGTATAATTTCGATGTATACGGCCGGTTGGTTTAAACCGTAGTACGGCGCAAGGCTAAGTATAAAAATGAGGGTTGACAATACCGGAAACGGCCGTATGTATTTTAGTTCTAAATCTGTCTGGTAGGTTCCTGATTCCTTATTCTTTATTCTTCTGAAGTTGCGGAATACCCAAAAAAAGTAAGCTATTCCAATGAGCAGAAAGTAGAGCCAATCCATGTAGTTTAAAGCCAGGTAGTAACCCAATATTTTTATCCTGTTAGCGATAGATTGACCGGTAAGCACCCTTACCTCGTCTAAAGAAGGACTGGATAAATGCCAGATATAATCCTGCTCCTGCTGGAAAGCCTTTTTGCCCGACCCTGCCAGTAAATTATCTACTTTATTTTCAAGTTCGGTTACATCAAAATAATCGGTTGATACGGTTGCCTGAAGTTTATTGATGTGGTTTAGATTAGCTGAGGTTGAGGCTTCGGCTTCCTTCCATCTCTGATTAAGAATAAGCATTTCGTCCAGGTGCAGGTTAGCAAATTCACTGTCGGCTGCTACCTTTTGAGTAAATGAATCGCGCACAAAGCTGGTCATTTGGTCGGTCATATCCTGCAGGTCATCATTGTCTTCCTGCAGCACATCCCGCCAGGTCTGCAATTTTTCTTCCATGTCCTTCAGCAGCCCCCGGTACATTTGAAGATTGTTGATATTAACCACGCTGCTATCGCGGTTGGCGCTTTGTGTAATAATGTCAATGGATGACTGCATTCCCTGCAGTTCCTTCTCTATCTGCTCCGTTTTAAAACTGTATTTGGTTTGGTTGGTGATACTATTGAGGGCGATATGGAATTGTTCCATCTGCGTTAACAGGCTATCGGCATAATCGGCCGAAAAATGAACCTGCACCACATTTCTCCTTATCTCGTCGGCCTGTGCATGCCTTTTAAATATTTCCAGTTTATGCAGGCTGTCTATTTCAGATTTGCGGTATGGTTTATGGGCAAACGCTGTTTGCGCAAGCAGTAAAAAGACAACGCCCAATAAGAGGTTTTGTTTCGCCATACAGGTATTCATTAAAATATATGCAAGTGTATGGCTTAAAATTACATAATTCTACGACTTGGATAGATAGGGTGGCAATATCAGCAATATGGATACAATGTTGTTAAGTTAAGATGTT
>PMXD01000027.1 GCA_003165895.1 Bacteroidota bacterium
ATGCCCTTGCCTACTCGACCGTGAATTATTTTGCAATTTGCACAACTGAGTAAATCCACATGTCAGGCGATAAATATTTTATTAGAGCAAAACTTCCCGCATTACGTTACCTTCACAGTAGTAGATTGGGTTGATGTATTTACCCGTTTGCGTTACAGAGAAATAATTACTGATAGTTTAACACATTGCATTGATAACAAGGGCTTAACGGTATGGGCATGGTGTTTAATGAGCAATCATCTACATGCGGTATTGCAGGCTAAAGAAGGCTATGAATTATCAGGCATCATCCGCGATTTTAAAAAGCATACTTCAAAAGCTATTGTAAATGCAATACAAGCCGAACCGGAAAGCCGCCGTGAATGGATGTTGCACCGTTTTGAATGGGCAGCGAAGTCAGATAAGCGGATTACCAATTATAAATTCTGGCAAGAAAGCAACCATGCAATTTTTCTTGACCCATATTTTCCACCAGTGGCGAAACAGAAAATAAATTATATACATGATAACCCGGTTAGAGCAGGTATTGTTGCTGCACCGGAAGATTACCTGTATAGTTCAGCCCGTGACTATTGCGGAAAAGCCGGATTGGTAAAAGTAAATTTGTGGATTTAAATACAAAGGGAATACACGCATTATAAATGCGAATGCCACATAATCTTCGTTGCAAACGAGAACCAGTTTGGCTTTCATAATTAAGGCATTCGATTAGGCACAATTCTCACCTCCCCCCTTCGCCCCCTCCAGAGCAGGGCTGTTTCATTCTNNCCTGCCCTCCAGAGGGGGATAGTTGCAATTTTCGCAAAGCGAAAATTGGATTAGACCTTCGTTTACCATGTTTCGAACAGTAGTGGTTTAAAACCCCGGCTGAAAAGCAAATTTAACCCCAAAATTAGGGCCACCGGTGTTGCGGTAGGTAACCCGCCACATAACATCTACCCTGAAAAGGTAGGCGATGTTTTCGATGCCTGCGCCTGCTTCCGCATAGGGGTACTTGCTGGGGGCGGTTAATTCGGTTGGCACTAATAATACATCGGCGTTTTTTTGGCTAAAAGTACCCCAAAGGCTTTTTATAAAAACAACCTCGCGCAGTTTTAACTTATTAATGCCCGGTATTTTGTTTAAAAAGAAGCCATCAAAATGGTGTTCAACCCACAAAGAAATGTACTGGTCGGTTATAAATTCAAATTCGTTAAGGAGGTTGTAATTGAATTTATCAAGTAATATGCCCAGGTTGCCCTGGGTCATGTAACAGGCTGTATAGGGCGCATTTCCAAATATTTTGGCCGCCTTAAAAGAATACAGGGTATGCCCGATGGGCGATGATAGCCGCTGTTTGAGGGTAAACTGCAGGTTGTGATAAGTGAAAAAATCATTACCTATGTTTACCAGCCCGGCAGTATAGCGAAACATCAGTACCGGGTATTTTGTATTCTGAAAAAACCGGTAAAATGTAGAGGCGTAATACTGGTCGTTGTACGAGTAACGGCTATCTAAAGTAAACTCTGTTATATTGAATTTTGGTATCTGCACAAGTGCCCCCTCTTCTACCCTCGCAAAATCGAATACCCCCGGTATGTCGTAAAATGTTTTCTGGTTAAAACTTGCAATGGTGCTGAAATCCTTTATCCATTCCTTTTCGTACGCAATTCTGAACTCACCGGTCCTCATTATTTTGCTAAGAACGGTTCCGTCAATCAGGGTAACTATATTATCAAATGTTAAAAGCGTTTCATCTTCATTCTGGCCGGGTACCCGGAGGTCGTACCGGTACATGGCTTCTAACGATTGCCAGCGGTCGTTTTTGCGGGGCAGGCTAAAACGGGTAAGTGCCAGGTATTGCAGTTTGTGATCGCCGAGGCCATAAGCAGTGTAACCGGTAAAATAAAACTTGTGTAAGAAGTTGTTGGCCGGTGTGCCTAAATGCTGGAAACGAACATTGGTTTCAAATCCAACCCTGAGGCGCCATCCTTCCACATTATTAAAGCTTACAAAATTCAGCAGGCGGCCAAAGCTTATTGGGCCGGCATCGGCATAAGCGGCGGTTAGAAATCTTCCGAACCACTCGTAAGTTTTCCAGGCTTTTACAAGGTGCAGCGTATCGGAAATATGGTAGGTTTCTGCCTCCTGGCGCGTAAGGGGTTCAAAACGGCTGGTATCCCACCAGGCGCGGCTGCGGTTTCGGGCACTGTCTAAAATTATCTTGTCTTCGGGCCCTTTCAGGCTATCGGGGAAAACAATATCTGTCTCAATGTTTTTACGGCTGTAAAGCTTGGTTACCAGCAATGCAGTGGCGGTCTTCTTTTTAAGCAGCGAACCTACGGTATGCAGTTCCTCGCGCACCATAAACCAGTATTTGTTGTTTACCAGTTTATAATCCTGCTTAACGGTATAATCGTTTATAAAATTGAGGTTGGCTTTTTCGTTTGGTTTAAAAACAAACTTGCGGATGGCCCAGGTGGCAGAGTCTATCCAGGCATATCCTTTTAAAGCAACATCTTCTTTTACCTTACCAACAAATTGCAGCTTATAAGAGGTGCGGCCGTCTATTTGTGCGGTATCGGTAAGGTAATAGAAGTAGGTGTTAAGCCCGGTAGGCGCAAAAGGCGATAAAAACGAATGTGCTGCAATAATAAAAATGTTTTCGTATGCGTTTATTTCGGCAAAATGATAATTAGCCAGGTTGGCGATAGACACATTATCAATACCGCTCAGCATTTCGGCGGTTACAATTTTTTTTGTTTGCCTCGGGCTTTTGCGGTAGTAAACCTTGCTGAGGGTTTCCTTTACTATGCCGGGTATAAAAACGTTTCCTTCATCGGTAGTGTCTATATTTTTAAATACGAACTTGAATGGCTTAAACAGAAAAAAATTAATCAGTTTTTCTTTCGGGTTTAAAAGCGCAATCTGGAATTTATCGTAGCTGTCGTACCTATAAGTGCTGATACTTTCGTTGCGGTTAAGGCCCTTGTTTTTAACTACCTGGTGAAACACATAGTTGGCGGTAGTATCAATAATCCGTTTTTGATGCCTGCCCGCCTTTACGGTTATTTCGGTAAGCCTTAATGTTTCAGAGCCCATTTCAATGTTCAGGTTCTGGCTTTTGCCGCGTTTAATTGCAATAGTACGGGTGCGATAACCTACAAACGAAAATGAAATGGAGTCGACTTTATCAATAGTCCGTATCAAAAAGCGACCTTTGGGGTCGGTTTGCTCGGTTTTTAGTGAACCAATAAGCCTGATGTTGCAAAAAGGGATAGGTTCTTTGGTTGACGCATCGATGACCTTCCCGGAAATTTCGGTTGTTTGAAGTAACAACGGTGCCTGCGCCGAAATTTTGAAAATAATAATAATACTGATACCAATAACACCTAACAATCTTTGCCGCATATAACTAGTCAAGACGGCGCCAAAAATAGAATATTTGAGTTAGTGCGAATTTTGGAGTAGTAACAGGGATGTATAACGGATGGATTAAACATTTAAATAGCGCATCAGGCCGTCATAACGGTCTTTTAGCTCTTCGGTGTATTCAGCATCGTTGTAAATTGCTTTCACCTCATAATCAAAGCGTTCAAACGCTGCAACTATGGGCGAAACTTCGGTAGTATTTAGTTTAAGGGTAATTTCGATAATCCCATCCTGGTGCCTCAGGTTGGTGTAAAAACATAGAATGCCGGCATTGTTTTCTTCAATTATGCGTGCAACTTCTGACAGGGAATAGTCTGCCTGTTCAGTTTCAAGCTCAATAATGGCCCCTGTGTCCTTAACTGAATTTAAAATGGCAAACCCGCGCAAACAGCTTTCAGCTGAAATAAGTCCTATGAATTCGAAATCTTCATCTATCACAGGCACCACTCTTACGTTAAAATCAAGAGCGGCTTTCATTACATCAAAAATATGAGCGGTATTATACACAAAAGGCTTACGGGCAGGCAATTGAAAACTCTTAATAGAATGGCTGAGGTGTTTTTGGTGTAGTATTTCGTCTAAAGTTATCAGGCCAACATATTTATTTCCATCCAGTACCGGTAACTGGCTAACGTTATACTCCTGCATGGTTATCATCGCATGTTCACCGCTGTCCTCAATATGAAGTGGCGGTATTGAATCGGATATCAGGCTTGGCGCTATCATAATTTCCCAGTTAAATATATAGACGAAGAAAAGACAAAAAGGTTAATCAATCTGCTGTTAAATGTTATCTATGACATATGACTCTTGTCATGTCACACAGCTTCAAGGAAATATTTCATCACTTTTTCAAAAACCGCTCCAGTATTGCATTAAACTTTTCCGGGTTCTCCATCATTGGGGCATGGCCGCAATGTTCAATTACGTTCAACTCCGACTGGGGTAACAGTTTATGAAACTCCTCACCTACAAAGACCGGTGTAATACTATCTTCTTTTCCCCAAATAAGGCATACCGGAAGTTTCATTTTCACAATTTCCTCACGTAGGTTATGGCGCAAGGCCGATTTGGCCAATACCACCATCCTTATGGCCTTGCTTCGGTTGTTCACTATTTCAAATACCTCATCAACCAGTTCTTTGGTAGCAAACTTAGGGTCGCCGAAGGTGGCTTCGGTTTTTTTCTTTACGTATTCATAGTCGCTTTTGCGCGGGTAAGTATCGCCAAGCGAATTTTCGAACAGGCCTGAACTGCCGGTAAGGGTAAGGGTTTTAACTTTTTCAGGATTTTGCAAAGTATATATCTGCGCAATATGCCCACCCAGCGAGTTGCCTATTAAATGGACTTTATCGTATTTTTTATAATCAATAAACTGCTCAATATATTCAACCATGCCCATTACGGTGGTCTGCTCCAGTTCGAGGTCGTATAAGGGAAGAAGAGGAATAGAGACGATGTAATTAGGAGAAAAGTATTCAATCAGGCTGGTAAAATTACTGAGTGCGCCAAACAGGCCGTGTAACAAAACGATGGTATCGCCCTTACTTCCTGCTTCACAATATTTAAACCGCTCTTCAATTTTAACCGGGAAGGACATGCATGCTGAATTGGTACAAACCAAAAATAATTTTTTCGCCGGAAAACAAAATTGCTTCTGCGTTAAGTAATATGCACACCTTACCCGGTTTGTAGCGTGCACTAACCAACCGGGCATTGAAAACAGAATGTTAACAGGCCTCTTTCACAATTCGCTTTTTTTGAATCCTCACCCCAGAGCAGCCCTCATAGCTGTTCGGAAGATATGGTACTTCATATTTCGTGCATTCCATGTGCGTAACGGCTCACCTCCCCCCTACGCCCCCTCCAGAGGCTTGTCTATGCACACATCTTTTATTCCG
>PMXD01000292.1 GCA_003165895.1 Bacteroidota bacterium
TAACCATTTAAATGAGGTCAAAATTTTCCAGACCCGATTGCCCTGGCATCGGGAGTTAGAGGGTTTGGGTGGATTTATTTCCTTAACTAAATGACATTGCCCTTCAGTCCCCGGCATACAAGCAATTTATCAAATTATGTATCTTGCGGTTAAGCAACAACCGGATTTAAAAATGAAACTGTTTAAAATATTCACATTATTTATATTTATACTTTGTTCCTCTGAAACGCGGACCGGTAAGGAGGATGCGGGCATGGTATTGGTGCAGGGCGGAACCTACACCATGGGTTGCGCCCCCGACCTGAAAGAAACATGCGGTTTAAATCTGAAACCTCCGCAACAGGTAACGCTGCACAGCTTTAAAATGAGTAAATATTTGGTTACTGTGGCCCGGTTTGAAGCATTTATTAACGCCATTAAATATCAAACCGATGCTGAAAAACAAGGCAGCAGTTCGCTCTGGAATGGTAAGGAGTGGGTTAATGGCCGGGGCCTTAACTGGCGCGATAATGCTGCAGGCAAGCCCTATGCTGAGGACGAAAAGAAAAAATTTCCGGTAATAAATGTAAGCTATAACGATGCAAAAGAATATTGCCGCTGGCTGAGTGCTGAAACAGGCAAACGTAACCGCCTGCCAACCGAGGCTGAGTGGGAATACGCTGCCCGGGGCGGAAATAAAAGCCGGGGCTACCGGTACGCTGGTAGCGATACTATTGCCCGCGTAGCCTGGTACACTGTTAACAGCGGCTTAACCACACATCCTGTAGGGTTAAAGCGGCCGAATGAATTGGGCTTATACGATATGACCGGTAACGTTTGGGAATGGTGCAACGACTGGTTTGGCAGGGATTTTAAAACCACCCCGGTTGAAAATCCACAGGGCCCTCTTTCCGGTAATTCAAGGGCGTTGCGCGGTGGTTCATGGCGCAATACAGATGAATATTCCCGCCCCTCGGTCAGTGTAGGAAATACCCCCGACTACCGGGGCAATTTCATCGGCTTTCGGGTGGTGGAGGATTTGTAATGCAGGGGCTCTCGTTGCGCGTAGCATCTTGCTACGCTCCACTATGCCTGTAGCGTCCCACTATAGTAGTCATCATCCTCAAACAAGCCCCCGTTGGGAGTAGCCGTCCCCTAATACAACAAGCCCGGTATTCAATAACAATTATTGCTGTCCGGCTATAGGAAACGTTAAAGAAAATTGCATCCTGTTAACCGCGTTGAGAATTTTTCCCGGGACATTAACACAAAGTTGCCGGTTTCCCGCACCCCTTTTTGAAGATATTGCAAAGTACCAAACCTGATAACCTGTGAACTATGTAACTTTTCCCCGGGATTATGTAAGGGATTGCCTGCAAACTGATTCAACTTTACTGTCAGCGATTATTCTTCAAAAAGTCAGGAAAATTTAAAACCCAATCAAAATGTGGAACAATGCAATGAACGAACCGATCAATGAAAAATTATCCGGCCCTTTTATTATAAATATGATGCGGGGAAACCAGCACTTCAATGAGGTTGAGGTGAAAGTAAAAGAACGGACTTTAGAACTAACCAAAGCGCTTGAACATGAAATAGATATAAGTAAAATGAAATCTGATTTCGTTTCTATGGCGTCGCATGAATTCCGCACTCCTTTGAGCACGATCCTTTCAAGTGTTTTCCTTATTGAGCAATATGTCAAAAACGGCGAGGCAGAAAAAGGGGAAAAGCACTTTGAACGGATTAAATCATCGGTAGATAATCTAAGCAATATTTTAAATGATTTTCTTTCTCTTGATCAACTGCAACAGGGGAAGATGCAACTGAAAGCTGAAACATTTGATTTGCACCGCTTCGCCGGAGAAATTGTAACGGAATTAACGGGCATGCTGAAACAGGGACAGCGTATTCAAATATCATATAAAGGCGAAAATGAAATAGTGCAGGATAAAAATATTTTAAGGAATACGCTTCTTAACCTGCTTTCCAATGCCATTAAATATTCGGGGGAAAATATGGTTATTAATTTATTAATAGAGGTAAGCAATAATGTTGTTTCTGTTATAGTGAAAGATGAAGGAATTGGAATACCCGTAGAAGAACAGAAAAGTTTATTCCTGAAATTTTTCAGGGCGAAGAATACAACCGGTATCCTGGGTACAGGGCTTGGTTTGAATATTGTAAAACGATATGTGGAGTTATTACAAGGCACTATCAGTTGTGTAAGTGCCGTTAACAAGGGGTCGGCTTTTAGCATTGAATTTCCTCAAAAAACGATTGAATGAAAACCGTATTACTTATTGAAGATAGCACCGACATCAGGGAAAATGTTTGCGAAATGCTTTGGCTTGCCGGCTATGAAGCAATTTTTGCAGTTGACGGAAAGGCCGGCCTTGCTTTGGCGATTGAAAAAAGACCCGACATTATTCTTTGCGATATTATGATGCCGGAGATGAACGGATATGAGGTATTTGAGGGATTAAAGGACGATGCAGGTACAATTGATATTCCTTTTGTCTTTATCACTGCAAGTGTTGAAAAAAAAGAAATCGAAATAGGTATTGCCATGGGCGCGAAAGGATATATCCGGAAACCATTTACCGGGCCGGAATTATTTGATGTCGTAGATGGCTGTTTCGCGGTAAAATAGATTAATCCGGAATGCCGGCTCAATATAGCAATAGTAACAATTCAATAATAAATTAAATTAAACAAAATGGCGACCGCAGCATTTCCCCTCATAGCAACGAAAACAAATCTGTCTTCTGCTGAATATCACAAAAAAGCTGCAGAATGCCATTATGAAGCAGCAAAGCATCACAGCGATGCGGCGAAACATCATGAATCAGGAAATCATCAGGAGGCTATCGTGTACGCCCTCAGGGCCTACTGGTATCATTGTTTGGCAACCGAAGCTGAGAAAGAATCTGATTAATCAACCCGAAATATAAATCATGGATACTGATAACTTATCAAGGAAACACTTTTTAAAATTGGGTGCCGTTGCAACTACTACATTGGCTGCATTGAACAGCATGCCATTTGTTTTGGAATCAAAAGGCTCTGAAACTCTGTGTGGAGAAACTGTGAAACTTTTAACCTCTGACGGCAGGTTGGTTCAGGTTGACAAAAAATCACTGAAGCTGGCATCTGTTTCAAGGTCAGAAGAAACGGATGCGCTGAAAATAAGGGCAAGAAAAGGTATTGAAGGCCGGAAATGGGTGATGGTTATCGACCTTGCCAGGTGCAAGCACGCAATGGCTTGCCAGAAATCCTGTAATAAGAACCACCATGTGCCGTCCGACAGGCAATGGCTGAATATATATGAAATGCAGGATGCAAAGGATACCGCTCCGTACTGGATGCCTAAAACCTGTTTCCATTGCGACAACCCACCCTGCGTTAAGGTTTGCCCGGTGGATGCCACTTATATACGTGAAGACGGGATCGTACTTATTGATAACGACAGATGCATCGGCTGCAGGTTCTGTATGGCTGCATGTCCATATTCTGCACGGGTATTTAACTGGAGAGAGCCCGACAATACGGGTATTGAAGACCAACCATATGATCCTGAAAAAGGATTTCCCAGAAAAATGGGGACTGTTGAGAAATGCGATTTTTGCCCGGATATGTTGAGGGAGGAAAAGCTACCGCATTGTGTAACTGCCTGTCCAAACGGTGTATATTTTATGGGAGACATGAACGAAGACACCGTGACCAATGGAAGCGAAACATTCCGTTTTTCGCAACTAATGAAAGACAGGGCAGGCTATCGCTACCTGGAGGAACTGGGCACCGGGCCTAGTGTTTACTATCTTCCCCCGGTTAACCGCCAGGTGCCTTTCGATGAAACTGATAAACACCTGGGCGATAATAAAAATGGAATGCACCATTCATAAATTTTAAGAGGCATACCAAATTGTCGCGACACGTTGGTGGTTGGCGGGGACGCCAACCACAAGAACGACCCCGGTTGGCGTCCCCGCCAACCGGAACTTCTGCCATGTGGCGACAATTTGATATGTACTCAATTTTAATATCATGGAATAAATTACAATAAATTACTTACTTTTAAAATAAAAATAATGGGTATCATGCAATCATCCCGTAAAAAATTCCTGCAATTACTCGGTTTATCTGCCGGTGCCACCCTGATAAACGGAAGTGCCCGGGTAGTTGGTATCAATCAATCAGATATCCGAAAGCTGAACCCCGGACAAAAGGAGTTCATGACCCGTTATGAACAATGGATGGAAGAATATATTCAGGTAATCCGTATCCGGAAAACTGACCCGGATAACATCGAAAACCACAAAACAATGATTGCTTTAACCCATAAGGCCGAAGCATTTAAGCCTGAACTTGCAGAATTTATGCAGGACGAAACCTTTGCGGGGATTTTCAGAATAACAATTGAAAAGATGACCCGGGAGATTCCTGCGTAAATTAAAGATACGCAGGCAAACGCGAAGTGCACAAGGTCAATTTGTGCCTGACCGGATGCTTGCAAAAATGCTGCAAAATGCCATTATGAATCTGCGAAACATCCCGGTGCAGGAAATCATAAAGAAGCTGTCTAAAATTACATTAATAACACATTTCAAACGCAAGAACCAAAACTAATTCTTGCCACAAAGGCACTAAGACACTAAGTTATTTTTTAAAAATTGCAGATATATACAGCGCTTTTAACCCAAAAGTCAAAAAACTTAAAGTATTTTCTTCGTGTTCTTAGTGTCTTTGTGGCTATATGTATTTGTTTTCTTTAATTTTAAACAGCTTCTTAGTGGCTAATTGTATTTATTAGTAAATTGAAAGTACTCTGTTGTTTATGAGAAAAACTATTACCCTGTTTATATTTATTTTTAGCCAGATAGTATCAGCGCGGGCGCAATACAGCGATATGGGCCCGAAAAATAATTACCAGGGCAAAAATAGCCCCTATTACTGGAAAAACCGCAGGCCCTTTCCCGGTTACTGGCAACAGGATGTGCATTATCAGATTAAAGCCAATATTGACGAAACCACCGATATAATAGGAGGGGAGGAGCATTTAACCTATTGGAATAATTCGCCCGATACTTTGTATTTCGTTTACTTCAATTTGTACCAAAATGCGTTTCAACCCGGCTCTTATCTCGATAACCTGCAGAAGAATAACGGTGTAAAACCTGCTTATGGGAAGTATGAGCGCACTAAACTGGGCACCGTAATTGACGAAATGAAAACCGGTGACGTTGAGCTGAAAACACAACTGGATAATACGGTAATAAAAGTATGGTTAGATAAGCCCCTGCCACCGAAAGCAAAGAAGAGGTTTGATGTAAAATTCAGAACATTCTACGATTCAGGTTCAACCCGCCGGAGGATGAAGAAATACAAAGTATCTGGTTTTACACACTACAACGGCTGCCAGTGGTACCCCAAAATTTGTGTATACGACCGCAAAAGCGGCTGGAATACCGATCAGCATTTGAACCGCGAATTTTATGGTGACTTCGGCACTTTTGATGTTGAACTAACCTTCGCCTCAAACTATGTGGTAGAAGCAACTGGTGTGTTACAGAACGAAAGCGAGGTATTGCCCGATACCTTGAAAAAGAAACTGGATATCTATAATTTTGCCAATAAGAAATGGGACAGCAAAGCAAGCATCATTACCAAGTATAAAAAGGGCGTTACCAAAACCTGGAAATACCATGCCGAAAACGTGCATGACTTTGCTTTTACTGCCGACCCTTCGTACCGCATACATGATACCATCATTTACCCGGGCCGAAAAAACGGTGAAGGCGTAAGGTGTGTGGCTATTGCCCAGGAAGGGCACGCCACCGGCTGGCAAAATGCGGCGGATTATCTATCGAAAATAATTACGGTTTACAGCCGCGATTTTGGTGTGTTTGAATATCCCAAGATAGTGGTTGCTGATGCTGCCGATGGTATGGAATACCCCATGCTGACTTTAGACGGGGGAAGAGATAAGGAATACCGTGGCCTGCTGGCGCATGAGGTTGGGCACAACTGGTTTTATGGCATGCTGGGCAACAACGAAACTTACCGGGCCATGATGGACGAAGGTTTTACGCAGATGTTAACGGCCTGGGGCTTAGAGGCCATTGATGGCAAAAACCTGCCTGCTGATACCATCAGCAAAAAACACTGGTATTTAAGAAAGTTCACCGAGCCCATTAATGTGCGCGACCGGGAGTTTAACGTGGGCTACATCCGCGATGCTATGCAGTTTGCTGATGAGCCGTTAAACACCCACTCCGACGCTTTTAACGGTGCGTTGGGACAGGGCGGTGGCTATGGCAACGTTTATTTTAAAACAGCTGCCATGCTCTATAACCTGCAATATGTTTTGGGCGATTCGCTTTTTACAGCGGCCTTAAAACATTATGTAGCACTGTGGAAATTTGCCCACCCGTACCCCGAAGATTTCCGCAATTCGGTAATCCAGTTTACGCATGTTGACCTGAACTGGTTTTTTGACGAATGGATTGAAACCACCAAGAATATTGATTATGCTATTGGGGGCATTAGGAAGGGTCAGTTGAAAGACCAGTACGTAATAAAACTGATTCGCAAGGGCCGTATGCAGATGCCTATAGACTTACGGGTGATAGGTAAAAATGATTCGGTATATGACTTCTACATCCCTAACACCTGGTTTGAGAAGAGTGCCGATAGCGCGCAGCTTGCACACCACCGGCTTATCTTGCCTAAATGGTACGGCTGGGATAAACTACAGCCTGCCTATGAAGCCGTTGTAACCATACCTGGCGGTATTAAAAATGTAATTATTGACCCCAGCGAAAGGCTGGCAGATATTAATATGCTGAACAACCGCAAAAAAGACAATGTTGAATTCAGGTTCAATTCGCATATTTTCCCTTTCCCATCGTGGAAGAAATACCGGATTTATATGCGGCCCGATGTTTGGTGGAACGCCTATGATGGCATTAAGCTGGGCATTAACCTCAATGGCAACTACATGAACATTAAGGATAACTTCTCGTTTACCGCCTGGGTAAATACCCATTTGGCACAGGGAGGGGAGCGTTATAATTTAGATGCTGCCACCAATAAAAAGGCTGATTGGTTCAGCTATAAATTTGATTACAGCGATGCTATTGATAAAGTAATGAAGAAAACCACTGTTTACCTGCACACCCAGTGGCTGGATGGTTTACAGCTTTATAAATTAGGACTCACCAAACAGTTCCCAAAGAATTTTTCTGGGGATATAAATATTAAAGCCTTTACGCGTAATAATGAAAACGACATAAATTATCTGTTATATCCCGAAGAATGGAATTCTATCTGGACCACCGATGAGAAAATGAATGTATCGCTGAACCTTTCCGGTACTTACACTTATTCGCACCCCAATGATAATGGTTCTGTAACTGCGCATTTGCGTTCAGGGGCACTTACAAATGCCTTCAATTATAATTACCTCGAACTTACCTGGGTGGAAAAAGATGCGGCCTGGAAATTTGATTTCCATACCCGTTTTTATGGCCGTTACGGAACCGGTAATAACGTGCCCAGCGAAAGCGCTTTGTTTTTTGCCGGCGGCAGCCCCGAGGATATGATGGATAGCAAATATTACCGCGCCGCCGGTTTTGTGCCCCAAAGCTGGGCCGGTACTTATGGCGATGATGTTAACCATTTGCAAATGGGTGGCGGATTAGATATGCGCGGGTATGCCGGATATGAACTGGCTGAAACTGATAAACACGGCGTGGTAGTGGCTGCGTATAAAGGGCCTTCAGGGTTGTCGTTAAACGAGGAGCTTGATTTTAACCGCCTGGTTACCGTTAAAAACGAATGGCTGCGCCAGCACTTTACGCTTAATACCTATTTATTTGGCGATGCGGGCAGTATTGGCTATATCAACAGCGCCGGCGTACAACAACTTTCCTCTGTTCGCTTTGATGCCGGTGCAGGCGTGGCCTTTACCGTTAAAAAATGGGGGCCTCTGCAAGGTATAAAACCACTCACCTTCAGGTTTGATGTCCCCTTCTTCCTCAGCAACACGCCATACGTTGACCCTGACCATTTTAAATTCAGATGGGTGGTGGGGATTGGGAGGACGTTCTGATGATTACATTGCTAAAAAATACGGGGGATTGCTATTGTTGAGGGGGCTTTGCGATGAAGCAATAGCAATCCCTCCTCCCGCACCGTCATTGCGGGGCCCTGCGAAGCAATCCCCCAACTATAAGGACAAACCATAACGGAACAGTCAATTCTTAAAACAGCCCATCATATAAATCCCGCCACTCAGGATTCAAGCTATTAATAAGTTGCACCTTTCTTTGTCTGCTTCCCGCTTTAATTTGTTTCTCTGCACTTATCGCCTCTTCAATGGTCGGATAAAATGAATAATAAACCAGCTTGTTACAATTATATTTTGCTGTAAATGAATTGGGGAATTTTTTGCTTTTATGTTCAGAGATACGACCGGTTAAATCTGAAGTGACGCCAGTGTATAAAACTGTATTATGTACATTTGCTATAATGTAAACGCAGCCGCCTCGTTGCATTGTTCTGTGTCGAAGGCCAACCTGGAAGTTTAAGTGCATCGTATGGGTCTCCCGGCCCCATACTTCTTGCAGTATCTGCCACTCCAAAATCAATCAGCTGTTTTTAGCTAAAGCCTGTGTTCAAATATTCAATTTGTCTATCCGGCACGATGTTTTAGTCAGGAGACTAAAACAATTATTGTAAGTTCCAGGTTGGCCTGTGGCACACCTGGAACAACGGGAAGATTTCTTCCGTAAAGGATTGTATGTTGGGTTATCTGCTTTGGGGATAACAGGTTCTCAGGCAGCCTGTAAATGAATTACTTCAACCTCGCTGCCGGTTTTAACAGCGGCGTTACCTAATTCAAGAACTTTTTCGGTTATAGCCTCATCCAAATAATAAGCACCGCATACCGGGCAAACCATGGCAGGAACGTCTTTGATAACTACGGTGCAGTTATCTTTATCAAAAGATACTGTAACTTTTCCCTTCTCAGGAATTCCGTGTTTACAATCCAGGCATGTCATTGGTTAATTATTTTCGTGTTTTAAAATCAGGTTCAAATTTAATCAATGAAGTAGAGATGACATCTTTTTTTTAAGATGTTATCTCTGCGGACCTAATGCACAAAGGTTGTAGGTATCGGAGATACTATTAACCCTTTTACGTATAGCATTTTTAAAAAGCACTCCATCCTTCCTACATCTTCACCACGTTCCCCTTCACCGCCCGCGCATTTAGGTAGCAATTTATTTGTTGGACTACGGAAACCTGTCTAACTTCGGCATATACCATGTCATTCTTAAACATACTTTTCTGGGCATTTTTCGCATCATACATCGTTCACGTTCTTGACGAAACACTCCTCAACGGCGGCTTTGTTAAATGGATAGCGGACAATTTTTGGCCGACATATCATATACGCATGTTCTTCTGGTTTAATGCTGCATTTCTTGCAGTGATTGCGGTCAGCAACGTTCTCTTTGATAGTTTTGGCGGCCATTGGGTTATCCTGCCAATTATCTTCATATCCGGATTTGTAACACACGCCATAACGGTCCACCTGTATTGGACCATCCGGCTCAACACCTATTCTCCGGGCTTGCTCACCAGCCTGCTATACCTGGTTATCTTTTATCTCTTAGTCAGATATGGGGTTTGCGGGCAGCTGATTAGCGAAACGGACTTTGCAATAGGAACGGCTGTTGGTGTTGCAACTATAGGGATATTTCTGACCGTGGGGCCTACCATACTTTTTCCCAGGCTTATGCGGCGGCGTGGCTAGCTGCGAGGCTCCATTGCGCATAGCCCGGGCCTCAAGCATAGCGGGACGCTATGCTCGCTTATGTTTGTAGCGTCCCGCTGCTGAACTTCTCCCCCTCCAAAAACAAAGTATCCGGGTCGAAGTCGACATTGTTTTGCCATACTACTGTGCCATATTCGGCGTGCGCAGTAGAAAACATGGCAATATTTTTTAAGCTCTTAAAAACGCCGGTTTCCAGGTACGGCTTTACGTCAAACACTTTTTGTAAGCCATTGGTAAAAGTAATAAGCAGTGTAAAGTCTTTCTGTGCTTTCACTGTTTGCACCCTCGGGTTCATACTATTTATTTAAGCGGGTCTATTTTAAATACTTCATTTCCTTTTACGGCTAATTCCCAATTGGCCATCAGCTCATCCTTGTGTATTTCTATCCATGCATTCACCAGTTTCATCTTGCCGCCAGGTAATTCACCTTCCAGAAGCTCACCTCCGGGAATTTTTATCACTGCTTCATGCTCACCATATTTAACGTGGATATGAGGGTGATTATGTTGCTTCGTATCTAAATAATACATGGCGACAATCAAACCATAAAACATGGATATAACAGGCATAAAGTAATTTATACAAAAGTAACGAACTTTCCTGTTTAATGGAACCTCTTCAACTTGGCTCGCTTCCTCCTACATCTTAACCACCTTCCCTTCCACCACCTGCGCATTTTCATCAGTAACGCGGTATATATAAACACCGGCAGGCACAGTACTGAAGTCAATATTAAGAGGAGTCTTATCACCTGCAATGTAATTGTAGTTAAACACCGTTTGCCCCAGCATATTAAGCAGTGTTACTTTATTAACCGCCATTTGGTCAGCCGTTATGGTTAACTGGTTGGTGGTAGGATTGGGGTAAACTTTCACTTCGCTATTTTGGATATTGGCTATGCCAGTGCCTATAGGCTGCAGGGTAATGGCGGAGTTAACGGTAACGCTATCGCCATAGTTATCTTTTATTATTAATACCAGGTTGTATTGTCCGGGTGCAAGTCCTATAGTGGGCCAGCTTGCCAGGGTATTTTGTGTTACCGGTGTGGCAGAGGTATCTCCAATGGTTACGTAGCTGTTGCTGCCGGGCGCCTGGTAAGCCACGTAATAACTGGAAAAGCTCATTAACCGGCTGGTAGGCCCGCGCAGGATATAGGCCGAGCCGGTGAGCAATACAGTATCGCCGGTATTAGCGCTTTGCGGTGAAAGCATGCCTACCCAAACATCTGAACCATCGTAGGCTACCGGTGCCGATATGGGGGGTGTTTGAATCATTATTAAAAGGCCGCTGTCAATGGCATAGCCGGTTGCGGCGGTAATTGAATTAAATGCAGATATCACAAAACCTGCCTGCTCGGCGCGTATAGGGCATTTTAAACCGCAACCAGAAGAGCTCAGAAACGCTTTACTGTTAGCCCAGACATAGCCAGCACTGCCATCGGCGAACAGGTCTGAGCAATTGGTTTTTGCCATTCCTCCTGAACCAATCTCACCTGCTATACAGCTGGTAATATTAACTATGCTGGTATCGCCGGGATAAATACCCCAGGTCTGCACCGAGCAGTTGTTCAGCTGAAAAGTGCGGTCGGTAAAAAAAGTGGGCGAAGTGGTATAGGTAGAATTATCTACCAGGCCCTGCACATTGGCAGTATCAGTTCCGCTGAAAAGCACACCTACCGAGGTTATGGTTGAGTTGCTGATATTTACATTACTGCCATTTTCGGGCATCAGCGCCCAGCTGAGGTGTTTAATGTTATCGGCTTCCACAGTATATTGTATGCCGGTAACCCCCGCCGAATCGGGACCAATGGCGTAATGTTGCAGGTTGATGCCATTGGGAAAGGTCCAGGTTAAGCCCTGGCCGTTCATAACCTGATGCCAAACTTTTACGGTATCTATATTTTCGAGAATAAGATGAATACTATCCGTTGCAACTATTTCGCCCGCCAGGTTAACAGAGTCAAGAATATACGTTGCCTGATTATTTAAGCCGGTGGTTGTATTATTATCGGTAAAATATACATTTTGCTGAATGAGGATTGCAGAATCAGAAACACCTATGTTGTGCGCCATGCCGTTAAAATCGAGGGTGCAGTTCCTCATATACATTTGCCCGTGCTGTGCAGCTTGTAAGCCCCACTCGTAAAAATACTGTTGCGGAAAATAAAATGACGAATTAGTTGCAATTATTTTTCCGGTACCGGCAACCAGCAAAAAACCCGAAATGGTGGCCTGCGCATTATTAAAAATGAGCACCCCATTATTGACCACGAAAACCGGGCCGCTATTTTGCCATGCACCGGTTACCACCAGCGTATCGTTGGGTGTATTGCCTACATATAAAATGCCCGCGCTTTTGAGCGTTGACTGTTGCAGAGCATTGCCAGAACCTTTTTGCTGCAATAACTGGTAAATGCCCGAGGGTGTAGCAGCGCCTGTTTGAGTTTGTGTACTGGTGCATGAAAGAGCGTTATCTTTTTCTTCCCATGCTTTTTGTAAGGCCGCGTTTACTTGCTGTTGCGGAAACGGTTGGCCGTTAAAAAGGGTTTGCGCGTGAATGAAAACCGGAAATAACAGAAGCAGTAGAGGTAGTTTCATTTTGAGGAATTTTTGTATATATCGCTACAGATACATTTTAAATGTAACAATTTTTGGGTAAACAGATAGCACAGAAAGTATCATGGATGTTTAGCATCAAACCCCTTCCAAATCAACATAATCTACTAAAAATCAACAAAATGGAATTTTAAATCTGCCCAGCTCCTCTATTCTGCACTTTCTACTGTAACTTGCACCGCTTTTTAAAAGAATCATGACCGATAAACGCCTTAAAGTTCTTGCCCTTGCCATTGTTTTAATAATGCCTGTTTTCTTTTTACTGGTATTTCAGCCGCTGGGTAAAATACCCAGGCCCAAGGCTCCGCATAAACAATATGCCATAGGCGTAAAAGAATCGGTGGATGATAAAGGCCAGAAGGTATACGATTCTATTTACCGCGTTATTCCCAACTACAAATTTCAAACACAAAGCGGCGACTCGCTGATGCTTGATTCCCTGCATGGCAATATTTATGTGGCCGATTTTTTCTTTGCAACCTGCCCCGGCATTTGCCCCAAACTAAGCAACAGTCTTGAAAAAGTGCAGCAGGGGTTTATCAGGGACAATAACTTTAAAATAGTATCATTTAGTGTTGACCCCGCCAAAGATACCGTGCAGGCACTCAGGGCATATGCCGAGCGGCATAATGCTATACCCGGCAAATGGTACTTTTTAAGGGGCAGCAAACAGGATATTTTCAACCTGGCAAAAACCGGTTTTTCGCTTACCGCCAAAGATGATGAAGATGGCGGCCCCGAAGCCTTTATACACAGCGAAAAGCTGGTACTGGTTGACCAGAACGGCAACATCAGGGGATATTACAGCGGCGTTGATACTAACCGCGTAAACAGGTTAATGGGTGATATAGTATTATTGTTAAAAGAAACCGAAGACGGCTTTAGTTTTGACAAGAAAAATACACAGGCAAAATAAACTCAACACAGATGCTAAAACCTTTTTTTAAGAAAAACGATACCCTGGCTTATTGGATAATAGGCATTTTATCAGTAGTAGTATTTGGCGCTGTAGTACTGCTAAGGCAGGATGCAGTTAAAGGCATTGCTAAAATGGATCTTGGTTTTAACCCGCATATTTTTGCAAAATTAAATGCTATTATAAATGCCACCGTGTCTGTGCTTTTAATAACCGGTTTACTTTTAGTAAAACAGAGGAAACTTGAATCACATCGTACCGTTATGTTTACCTGCATTGCGCTTTCTGCTTTATTCCTGGTGTCGTATATAGCACATCACCTGTTGGCACCGGAAACCAGGTTTGGCGGCGATGGCCCGGTGCGTTATTTCTACCTTACCATGTTGGCCAGCCATATTATTCTGGCAGCTGTTATTTTGCCGTTTATTCTTTACACGGCTTACCAAAGCCTTTCCGGCGATTATGCCAAACATAAAAAAATAGCCCGTATCACCTTCCCTATCTGGTTATATGTATCCATAACAGGCGTGTTGGTTTATATCATGATTTCGCCTTATTATGTTTAAAGTCATTTGAGATTTAACCGAAAGCCATTTAATTTTGCAGTTATGAAAAAGTATTTGTCCCTAATCCTGGTTTTTATACTGGTGGTAATAGCTTATTTACCATCCCACGCTCAATGTGCCATGTGCACCGGGCAGGTAGAAACAGCCACCAATGCAGGTTCATCCGTAGCGCTTGGAATCAATAAAGGCGTCCTTTACATTTTTATGATGCCCTACCTGATTATGGCCACGCTGGGATATTTTTGGTGGAAGGGCCGTAAAAAAGACCCCGCAGAAAACCAACAACAGGCCGAATGATTCTTATCCTTCTTCCATACCTACGTACTTCCTCAATTCCTTTTCTATCCGGTGGCAGCTTAGTATAAAAGGCTTTTTGTCAATATTAAACGTTACCTCATTCCCTTTTACTATAAACGAGCCATCTATTTTGCCAATGGCGGTATGTATTTCAAAAGCACCTCCTTTGCCATTTAATTCAAAAAATCCGCCATGCTTAACAACAGCAGCCCGTGCGGTTTCAATATGCTCCATCGCAAGGCCGGGGAATACGATTTTAAAATTGCAACTCATGTTTTGCTTTTTAGTTTATTAAAAACTGTTTCGCACGGAGGCACGGAGAAAAATACAGAGGAATACAAAAGTATTTAAACAATGTATTTCTGCATTCCTCGGCTGTTAACTCCGTGCGAAACCTTCGGCACCCTCCACTTAACGTAAACATAATGCGATTTTCTCTTTTTTGCAGAGCGATTATTCAACACAGGAAATTTTGTTAGCTTGCTTAGTAGACACTGGTTAAGGCATTTTCAAAAACATGGCCTTACCCCTATATTTGCAAAATATAAGAACTTATATGCCCGAAAATCTGACAGCCAGTAGTATGAAAGAAAAGATGACTTTCGAAGAGTTTAAGGACGAAGTATTGAACGACTATGAGATAGCGGTCATTTCGCGCGAGACGAGTTTAATGGGCAGAAAAGAAGTGCTGACCGGCAAGGCTAAGTTTGGCATTTTCGGCGATGGAAAGGAACTTGCCCAAATAGCCCTGGCCAAGGCATTTAACCCCGGCGACTGGCGTAGCGGTTATTACCGCGACCAAACCTGGATGATGGCCCTTGGAGAACTAAGTGTAGAACAGTTTTTTGCACAACTATACGCCAACCCTGATAAAGAACAGGAACCCATGAGCTCTGGCAGGCAAATGAACGGGCACTTTGCTACAGCTACACAGGATAAAGACGGCAACTGGCTTGACCAGTCATCGCGCTATAACTCTTCTGCCGATGCCTCACCTACAGCCAGTCAAATGCCCCGGTCGCTGGGCCTTGCACTGGCCTCAAAACTTTACAGGAATAATCCTGAACTTGAAGACTACACTATGTTTTCTAATCACGGAAATGAAGTTTCGTTTGTATCCATCGGCGATGCATCAACCAGCGAGGGTTTGTTTTGGGAAACACTAAATGCCGCCGGGGTGCAGAGGGTGCCTTTGGCCATTTCAGTTTGGGATGATGGCTATGGTATATCGGTTCCTCAGAAATATCAGACCACCAAGGAGAGCATTTCAGAAATTACCAGTGGTTTTAGAGTAGATGAAAACGGCAACGGCATTGATATTTATGTTTGCGAAGGATGGAATTATCCTAAGCTGGTTGATACCTATCAGCGTGCTATTGAAAAGATGCGCCAGACTCACATTCCTGCACTGTTCCACATTATCGAAGTTACACAACCACAGGGACACTCCACATCGGGTTCTCACGAACGTTATAAAGATGCCTCGCGCCTGCAATGGGAAAAGGATTTTGACTGCGTGAAAAAAATGCGCGAGTGGATTCTTGAAAGTGCCATAGCCACCGAACAGGAACTTGAACTGATACATGAAGCAGCCAAAAGGCATGTGTCAGAAAGCAAAAATGCTGCGTGGAGAAAGTTCAGCGAGCCTTTGAAATTGGAAATAAACGAGGCGCTGAAATTAATCAATAAAACAGGCGAAGAAAGTGGCGATGCAGATTATACAAGCATCGTAGCCGGTCAGTTACAAAGTGCGATTGACCCGGTAAGAAGGGATATTTTAAAGGCGGCTAAAAAAGTGTTAGTACACTATCGCGGTCAAAGCTTCCCGGCGTTGAATGAATTGCGCGATTGGAGTAGAGAGTTTGAGAAGAAGTATCAGGACATCTACAGTTCTCATTTATACAGCGAAAGTGAATTGAATGCGCTGAAGGTGCCGGTTGTACCTGCAGTTTATAGCAGCGACTCAAAAACGCTTAACGGATTTGAGATCTTGAACGTTGCTTTTGACAAACTGTTTGAAAAATATGCTAACGTAGTTGCCTTTGGCGAAGACGTAGGTAAAATAGGTGACGTTAACCAGGGCTTTAGCGGTATACAGGAAAAATTCGGGGAAGAAAGAATTTTTGATACCGGTATACGCGAAGCAACTATTATGGGCCAGGGCATAGGCCTGGCCTTACGTGGTTTAAGGCCCATTGCCGAGATACAATACCTGGATTACCTTATTTATGGCTTACAGACGTTAGTTGACGACCTTACCTGTTTGCAATACCGCACCAAAGGTAACCAGAAGGCACCTATGATAGTGCGCACGCGGGGCCATAGGCTGGAAGGCGTGTGGCATACCGGTTCTCCGATGGGGATGATTATTAGTTCACTCAGAGGCATGTATGTTTGCGTACCGCGCAATATGGTGCAGGCGGCGGGGATGTATAATACTTTGCTGCAAAGCGATGAACCTGCGTTAGTAATTGAATGCCTGAATGGTTACCGCCTTAAAGAAAGGTTGCCTGAAAATATAGATGCGTTTAGCGTTCCGCTGGGAGTGCCTGAGGTTTTACATGAAGGTGATGATGTTACCCTGGTTACTTATGGTTCATGTGTGCGCGTAGCAGAAGAGGCTATGGAACTATTAAAGAACGTGGGCATTTCAGTAGAGTTGATTGACGTTCAAACCCTGATACCGTTTGATGTTCATAAATCCATTATTGAATCGGTAAAGAAAACCAACCGGGTTGTTTTCCTGGATGAGGATGTTTCGGGCGGGGCATCGGCTTATATGTTTCAGCAGGTTTTTGAAGGGCAGGGCGCTTACCGCTGGCTGGATGCAGAACCTAAAACCATTACCGCCAAAGACCACCGCACCGCCTACGGCAGTGATGGAGATTACTTCAGCAAACCTAATGCAGAGCAGATATTTGAAGTGATTTATGGGATGATGAACGAGGTTAGCCCGGGGGATTATCCGGGGTTGTAACATTTTACAGATTTGACAACTTTTAAAAAGTGGTCAAATCTTGTATGTCAGTTGAATAAAAAAGGTTCGGGCAATCAGCATTCTTTACATTAAATTTGTAATAAACATACGCGGTATGATAAAGACCATAAATATTGACCCCGAGATTTTAGGGGGCACTCCTGTTTTTGATGGTACGCGCGTACCTGTCAAAAACTTATTTGATTACCTGGAAACAGGTGAAAGCATTGATGAGTTCCTGGAGGATTTTGAAGGGGTAAAGCGGGAACAGGTGATAAAAGTGCTGGAACTATCGGAAAAACTTATCCGCTCATCAACCGAAATTATTCATGAAAATATTGCTTGATGAATGTGTAACCAAGAAGCTTCGTTCCTTCCTGGTTGGTCATGATGTTTTTACGGTTACACAAATGAAGTGGAACGGTTTTCGTAATGGCAACCTAATGGCAAGGGCAGTAGCAGAGTCTTTTGATGTTGTAATTACCATTGATAAAAACCTTCGTTTTCAGCAAAATATCCAGAAAAAAGATTTGATTGTAGTCGTATTTGACAGCCCATCAAGTAAAATCGAAGAGTTGCAAAAATTCATTCCTCAATTTTTGAATCAACTTCCTTCTTTTGAAAAGAAGAATGTTTATATCATAACCATTTAAACAAGATTTGACAACTTTTAAAAAGTTGCCAAATCTTGTCAAGGGATTAAATATGTGCTAAACAAAAAAATGATGCTGCAGGATTATAAATACAAAACGTCCGTAACAATTATCGTTTTTTTAGCACTCATGGCATATTTTGTATTAAAAGCGTGTACCACCGGAGATGATATAAACGTATATCTATATGCTGCCAAACATCTCGGAAATGGTGAGAATATATACATCGGTAATCCTACAATCAATATTTATACAGTCCGCTATTCGCGTTGCTGTTGAAACCGCTTTCGTTTCTCAACTGGAATATTTCCCGCTTTATCTGGATACTCATAAATGTCGGGGCGATATACAGGCTGTGGTATATTTTTATCAGTTTAATAGGAACTTCCTTACTATACTATTGCAGGTACTAAGAGTATTATTGATTATTAGCATTATACCAATAGTAACGTACCGAAAAAACCGAAGAAAACTTACAGGTATTTTCTTTTTGTGGGAAATAGGGTAATTGATGTTAGTCTGTATTCTTTTGTTTCCGCACCAGATGAATTATTCGATGCTTTATTTTGTACCAGCCGGGTCATATATTATTTTATTTTACATCATTTTGTTAGGGTCCAAAACAAAACTGAATTTCAAAGAAAAAACTGTTGGTCTGATTTCATTGGCAATAATGGCCATTTTAGCAATATCCGGAAGAGACCTTATTGGAAACCATTTGATCGATATACTTGCCTCCTACCATTTTATGGGATTAAGTGTTATCGCATTTCTAATTTTACTTCCGCTTTGCCCACCGTCAAGACTAGAAGGGATTGCCGCTCAGAACGCTAAAATGAACACGGCATCAGAGCCGCAGATAAAGTTGTAGAGGAAGAACAAATAACAAACTACTTTATTCCCCTTAAATAAACCTATGCAATACAAAAGAATGCCCCTTGAAATTGAAGCCCCCGAAGAAAAAGGCTACAACACCATTAAATATAACCTGGCTGAAAGTTCTATGCGCGACATTCAACTTAAAGATCTCGACGTTGATTTAAAGGACCTGGTACTGTTTTACGGCGAACATCGCGGCATTGTAAAACTGCGCGAGGCAATTACAGCCGACAGCGATATTTTAAGCGTGGATGATGTTATGGTTACTGGTGGCGCTGCCATGGCCCTTTTCATAGTAGCCAGTTCAATGCTGGGGCCTAATGACCATTTGGTGGTTATCCGCTCCAACTATGGCACTAACCTCGAAACACCCCGGGCGCTCAGTTGCGAAATGAGCATTCTTGACCTGAAGTTTGAGGATAATTTCGAAATAGATATTGAAGCTGTAAAAAAGGAAATAAAGAGCAATACCAAACTTATCAGCATCACTAACCCGCATAACCCTACCGGCAAATTATTTGACGAACGCACGTTGCGTGAATTGATATTACTGGCTGAAGAACATGATTGCTTTTTGCTGGTAGATGAAACCTATCGCGAATTAAATTTCCAAACGGAATTAAAGCCATACCTGGCAGAACATTCGGATAGGGTTATCTCCGTTTCTTCGGTTTCCAAATCCTACGGTGCTCCGGGTATCCGCATTGGATGGATTGTCAGTCGCAATAAAAAACTGATGGGTGATTTTCTGGCTGCCAAAGAGCAGATATGCCTTTGCAATTCGGTTATAGATGAAGAGATTGCCTTTTACCTGTTAAACAATAGGGCTCAGTTTATAGCACCTAATCACGCCCATATTCATGTTAACTTCCACTACCTGAAACAATGGTTTGCCCGGCAACGCTTTTTAGAATGGGTTGAGCCGCAGGCGGGTGTGGTTTGTTTCCCCAGGCTAAAACCCGGCATTCAACTTAATGCGGAAAGCTTTTATGAGACCCTCTACCAGCAATATGCTACAATAGTTGGCCCGGGCCATTGGTTTGAGCTGGACAAGGTTTACATGCGCATCGGGTTTGGTTACCCCCACGCTGCCAGAATTAAAGCAGGGGTTGGAAAATCTGGAGGCTTGTTTGAAAGCGAATACAAAGTAAATCGCATGTCAATGACGGGTTTTGTGGGATGCCAAAAATTTTCCACACCCCCTGCGCAATATCTTAAAACTTCTTGCCGTTTAAATCCTGAATACTATATTTTCGTCCCCACCTACTATGCAGCAGAAAAATTACTTGTCACAATCGGCGCTTGGCCTTCTGCTGGTGGTAATAATATTACTTGCATTATATCTCATTCCCGAATTTGACATTGGCAATTTCCATTTTAAGCGCATCAACATTATAGCCGACATATTAAAAAAGGAAACAAAAACCAAAACAGATATCGTTATCCTGAAAAAAATAATACCTGTTTTTGCTGATACCTGCAAAGCCGGCATTACCTGCATTGAAGACTATACCGCAGATACCAGCGGAATGACAGACTTTTTCGATGCTCTTTCATTATCAAAGAAACAAATAGTGCGCATTGCCTGGTTTGGCGATTCATACGTGGAGGGGGATATTATGCTCGACCCTCTGCGCGATTCTTTACAATCCATTTTCGGAGGAAGTGGGGTGGGCTTTGTTCCTATCACCTCTGAAGTTGCAGGCTTCCGCGAAACCATCAGGCACTCATTTAGTAACTGGGAAACTTACTCCATGGTTGGCACCAGGGATGATACCCACCCTTTGGGTTTCGGGGGGTATACAGTTACAGCTAAAGCTGGTAACAAGGTTTTGTATAGTCCTATAAGGAGAAAAAGACTGAATCAATTCCCATCGGTAAAAGTATTTTATGGCAACAGCGCCGGAGGATATTTGTTAGTTAATGATGATACCCTGAAGCTAAGTGCAACGCAGAAGCTGAGCGTGATAAGTATTACCAAACCATTGGATGCCGTGCGCCTTTCTATTTTAGATAGCACCCGAACCGACCTCTACGGCGTATCTATTGAGGGAAACACGGGGGTTACTGTAGATAACTTCTCTATGCGCGGAAATTCAGGCATTGGGCTGGCCTATGTAAATGAGAGTATGTATAAGTCCGTTGATTCGCTGCATCATTACAACCTGGTGGTATTATCGTACGGCTTAAACGTAGCCAGCGAAAAAGCCAAAAATTATACATGGTATATAAAGGGCATGACCAACGTTATTAGGATGATAAAAAGGGCCTTTCCGCACAGCACCATTTTATTAGTGGGATGCAGCGACCGGGCCGCTAACATAAATGGTGAGTATCAGACTCTGCCTATGCTGAAAGAACTGATAGACGTGCAGCGCCAGATGGCCGTTGACAACCAAATCTGTTTCTGGAATTTATTTGAAGCTATGGGAGGCGATTCAACCATGGTTAACTGGGCTAATATGGAACGATGCCCTTATGCAAATAAAGATTACACGCATCTTACTTTTTACGGAGGAAAGAAAGTAGCAGATATTTTAATTGGAACGCTTTTATACGAAAAGGAGAAATATGACGGAAAAAAGAAAAGCCGGTAACTGGCCCCAAACCAAATTGTCGCTATGCAACATAATTCCGGTTGGCGGGGACGCCNNTTAGCCATTAATTTTCTTCCGAATACTAACAAGTGTTATCCGTCGGCAATAGTTTTGTTACTAACCTTTTTTTGCGGCGCCGTTCTGGCTCAAAATAATGGCACGGTACAATTTGAGTGCAAAAAATATCCCTTTGTTCATGCGGATAGAAACGAACTGGTGGGGGCCGCTTCGCTGGATTCATTCTTTTACAAATTATACCAGCAAAAAACGCAACACCAGTCGCGCATAAACATCCTTCAGATAGGCGACTCGCACATACAGGCCGATTTTTTAAGCGAAAAGGTACGCAACGATATACAAAGTGATTTTGGCAATGCCGGCAGGGGCGTTGTTGTACCAC
>PMXD01000310.1 GCA_003165895.1 Bacteroidota bacterium
TCGTGACACACCATTACAAATGCAATAGTTACAAAATCTGATTCGCTGGATAAGGTGGAATTGGAAGATATTGAGAGTGCGCTGAAGCGTAACTGGGCCGTAAGTGATGCGGATATAAAGGTATTTGTTTCGGGTAGCGAGGTTACTTTAAACGGCAACGTGGGTTCATTATACGGAAAAGATGAAGCTGGCAGAATAGCATGGAACGCCCCCGGGGTATGGGCGGTTAATAACAATTTAAAAGTGGAGTACTACGGCAGGCAGATTGATAAAAACGAGCGTCCTGTTCTTAGTGAGCTAATGTAAAACCGATATGTGAATGATGTAACTATTTGCCGGAATTATGTAATGCTTTCCACTGCGCAGATTTCCATCTTTACAATTCAATTATTTAAATAACCATAAAAAATAAAAATCATGGGATCAGGAAAGGTATTATTAGGCGTACTGGCAGGTGTTGCCGTTGGCGCTACGCTGGGAATTTTATTTGCTCCGGATAAAGGATCAACAACCAGGAAGAAAATTTCCAGAAAAGGCGATGATTACGCTGAAGAACTGGAAGATAAATTCAACGAATTTATAGAAGGGATATCAAGGCAGTTTGAAGATGTAAAAGAAGAAGCCACACGTTTGGCGGAAGATGGAAAGCATAAAATAGAAAAGGCCATGGCCGACGTTTCACATTCAATGGACGGCAAAGCATAATACCAAAAGGCCTGGCATACGGGAAATGGGATACATACCTTTCCCGTTGCCAGGGTCTTTTTATTTCAATAAAGCCCGTTAAATAAATCAGGAACATGGAAACTACTACAGCTGCGGTTGAATTACTTTTTGAGAGAACTGAAGATTATACCAAAACCACTTTTGAGTTGGCTAAATTAAAGGCGCTTTCCACCACAACAGATATTGTAACCTCTGTAACGTCAAGGATAAGTGTAATTATCATGGCATCTCTTTTTGTCCTGGTTTTTAATGTGGGCGTTGCCTTGCTTTTAGGTGATTTGCTCGGAAAATCTTACTACGGATTTTTTATTGTTGCGGCATTTTATCTGCTGGCAACTTTAATTGCACACTTTTTTCTTCATCAATGGATTAAAAAGCCGGTTAGTACTTTGATTATAACGCAAGCGCTTCAATCAGAGATGTCATGGAAAAAATAAGCTCAGAAAACGACCTTAAAGCCGCTATACTGCACCTTGAAAGTAAACAAACGGAGGAGGGAAAAATACTGAAGATGCAATATCTGCAGGCCTATGAAAGTATGAAACCAATCAACATTATAAAAAGCACCTTTAAGGAAGTAAGCGCCTCGCCTGCTTTAAAAGACGAATTATTTAATACCTCTGTTGGTTTGGCTGCGGGTTATGTTTCCAAAATACTATTTCAAGGTACCTCGCACAGTCCGCTAAGAAAGCTTTTTGGCACGGTATTAATGTTCGGCATAACCAATGCGGTAGCAAAACATCCGGAAGTTGTAAAATCTGTTGGCAGGCGGGTAATTAAAGCCTTGATCGGTAAACCTGCGGAAGAGACAGCAAGCTTAAAAAGGACATAAATCCGGAAACTGGTTTTCCGAAAATAAAATGGCCTCAAATAATCAGTGAATTGTGTAACATTTTTATAGAATTATGTAACTTATTTATCTTACTGTGCGCCGATATTTATCAGTGTGAAAATTCTTTCACAATTTAATATAAGCAATCATGGACACCGGTGAAGTAGAAAAAGCCACAGCATTTATTACTGTTGAAATAATAGAATACATACCTAAATCGGTTGTTATAAAAACAATCCTGAAAAAATCGACCGGAAACATCAGTGTTATGTCAGTAGATAGTGGAGAGGGCTTAACTGAAAGAACAATGCCTTTCGACACTTTCGTGCAGATAATTGACGGAAAAGCTGAAATAGTTATTGCCGGTAAGTCAAATTTGCTGGCAACGGGCCAGTCTGTAGTAATACCTGCACATGCTTCCAGCCTTATAAAACCTAATGGCCGTTTCAAAATGATTCAGACAATAATTAAAAGCGGATACGAATAACTACATCCTGTAGATTAAAATGAATTAATAAGTTTTGGGTTAAAAATAAATGCCTCTGCTCTGTGAGTGGGGGCATTTGTTTTTTGTTACTGAAAGTGTGAATCATGTAACATTCCGATATAATTGTGTAATAATATAGAGCAACACCGGCCTATTTTTGCAGCATCAGAATTGCCCTCCGTGGTGAAACATTTTTTAATAACCAACTAAACAAAAGTAAAACATGAAAAAAATATTACAACCTTTAAAAACAACGCTCCTTACCCTGATTTTAATAGTCAGTACGGGGCTAGTAACAATGGCTGCCACCTATACCGCTACTACCAGCGGCAACTGGAGCAGTGCCGGCACCTGGGGCGGAACTGCACCCAGCTTTAATATTACCGGTGCTGATGTAGTGATTATACCACTTGGGATAGCAGTTACCCTTGATGAAAACTTAATAGTGAATAACGCGGCGGCATCGTTGACTGTAGCCGGCTCGTTAACAGGTACTACTGCGATGACCTTGACAGCAGGTACCCTGTCAAGCACGCTGACAAGCGCTGTAACGCTTGGCACACTGACAGTGGGAACAGGCGGTTTAATAACTTCTCTTGGCCCGATCAATGTTGCCCAATTTAGCAACAGCCAGGCAACACTTGCTTTAGGTAGTATAATCAGCGTAAGCAATACTATAGCTTTAACGGCCGGTGTTGTTCAACTGAATAGCGGTGGGGGTTTTACTTTGGCTAACGGTGGCACAATCAATATGGCCGGTGGCTCATATAGTATTGTAGGCGGATTGCTAACCCTTACAGGTAGCTTTAATGTTTTATATTCCGGTACAGCTACAAGTGTTGGATTAGAAACGGCGTTGCCAGGTTTGCAGAATGTAACTGTTAATATGCCAACAGCAACCAGCCAGCTTAGCTTAGCCGCTGATCTTGCAGTTGCAGGGACGCTTACATTAACACAAGGAGTGCTTAGCCTTAACGGCAATAGCCTGACTCTGAATGGTGAGATAAACACTACCGTTAACGGTGCTCTATTGGGCAATGCAAATTCCAATGTACTTGTAAACGGCACTGGCAGTGCGGGCACAATCGCATTCGCTACTGCGGGACAAACTATTAAGAATTTAACCATCAACATCGGGGCAAGCGGAAGTATCTCACTTGCATCCAATGTTAACGTTGCAGGTGCACTTTCGTTAAGTGGCAGCAGTTTAAACCTGAATGGCTATAACCTGACCCTTGGAGGAACCGTAAGTTCCTCAACAACAGGCTCGATTATTGGTAACAGTGCTTCTAATTTAACGCTTACCGGTACAGGCGCGGTTGGAACTTTAAATTTTAGTTCAACTGGTAACACACTTGGAAGCATGACCGTTAATCTTGGCACTTCAGGTACCGTTCTGTTAGGTTCAAATGTTATTGTTTCAGGAACACTTGCGTTGAGTGGCGGGACTTTGGACCTGAACGGCCAAAGCCTTACCGTTAGCGGAGCAATTACTCCCACCGGAACTGGTGCAATTGTTGGCAATATCGCGTCGAACATTACACTTAACGGTATCGGCAATGCAGGAACACTTGTATTTGCAACCGTTGCGCAAACCATTAATAATCTTACAGTAAATATTGGTTCTTCAGGTTCAATAGCTTTGGGCTCGCCTGCAACAATTGGCGGAACACTAACACTTGCACAGGGTAATATCAATATAGGCTCATACGACCTTACTATTCCTTCAACAGGAACCGTAACCGGAGGTTCATCTGCCAGTTATATTATAACTTCTGATACCGGAAGTTTAATAATGACGGTAGCTAATGCAGGAGCAACGGCAACATACCAGGTTGGAACACTTGCTAATTACGCACCCGTTACTGTTACCAATAATTCAACTTTAGCAGGAAGCTTTAGTGTAATTGCACATCCGGGTGTATTTGCCCAGGGAACTACAGGTACTGACCTTTCGCTTACTCAACCAGTGGTTAACACAAGTTGGGAGGTGTCATCGTCGCTTTCAACGGGCGTAAACGTAGGCCTTCAAATGTTATGGAGCACAGCTATGCAGGTTAATGCATTTGACAATACACAGGCTTACATTTCGCACTATACCGGGGGTGCCTGGAACACAAGTGCAATTACTGCAGCTACAGCACACGCCGGTGGAACTTATTCCCTGGCGCTTACCGGAGTTACTTCATTCAGTCCATTTGCTGTATTGGGTAAAAACACCAACACTACGGCTATCCGTGATATAAAAGCTGAAATTGCCTTTACTATTTACCCCAATCCGGCAAATAATCTGTTACAGATATCTATTCCTGCTTCAGGCACCCCTCAAACACTTAAAGTATTTGACATGTTGGGAAATCAAATGATTTCTCAACCGGTAGAAACTGCTGTAACCTCTTTGGATATCAGCAAGTTTGCTTCGGGCGTTTATTTAGTATCAGTTGATAATACTTCAACGAAGAAATTTATTAAAGAATAGTTAAACTTTGAGTTGAGTTTAAGGCTGCCTTAGTAATAAGGCGGCTTTTTTTTATAAGCAAAACCCATCTGTCTCAATGCCATAATAGTAAACGCGGAGGCCCCGTTATGTGTGAATTATGTAACGATTATAAAAAGTTATGTAACGCTTTCTGCTTACCGCCAGGCCATCTTTACAAAACAATTATTTCAACATTTAATAACTATAAACACACTACAATGAAAAAGATATTTCACTTGTTAATATTCGCGGCTGTAATCGGCGTTTGCTCCCTTTCTTCGTGCGTTTCAAAAGGGAAACTCCTGGCTTCCGAGGGAAGAGTTCATAAACTTGAAAACGACAGCACCGCAACACATGGCCTTTTAAATGAGTGTAACTTGTCTGTAAAAGACCTTGAAGCCCAGAAAAGCGCTTTGCAAAATGCAAACGCTTCAGCCCAAAACGACCTGGCAAATCTTTCTTCCAAATCAAAGATGACTATTGCAGACCAGGCCAAGCGACTGGCGCATTTACAGGATTTGATACAGTCGCAAAAAGATGTGATGAATAAATTAAAGAAAAACATAGCCGACGCACTGGTAAACTTCAAAGCAGATGAGTTAAGCGTTTATATTAAAGACGGCAAGGTATATGTAGCGCTGCAGGAAAAGCTGCTCTTCAAATCAGGCAGTGATGTAGTTGATCCAAAGGGAAAAGAAGCATTAGGCGCCCTTGCCCAGGTATTAAATAATACTTCTGATATCAATGTAATGATTGAAGGCCATACCGATACCGTGCCTATAAAAAAGGATAAATTTCAGGATAACTGGGCTTTGAGCGCAGCCAGGGCTACTTCGGTTGTCAGGATTCTGACCAAAGATTACATGGTTAATCCGCATAGCATAGTAGCGGCAGGCGGTGGCGAATTTTATCCTGTCCGGTCGAACGATACGGATGCAGGAAAGGGTGCTAACCGCAGAACAGAAATAATTATATCCCCTAATCTTAGCGAACTGTTTAAACTACTGGATCAATAGTACTTACTGATTTTAAACTCATTTTTTAATACATAAATAAATCAAAATGGAAACGGATCAAAAAGGAAGCGGACAAAAAAAACTGATGATTGGGATTATTATAGCCCTAATTCTTATTATAAGCGTTACACTTTACTTTGTCTACTCAGGCCATCAGGACAATACGGATCTGACCGCACAAAAATCTGAATTAGACAGCACTTTCAAAAGCCTTTCGGACACACTTGATGTGCGAAGTGCAGAGCTTGAACAGATTACAGACCGGAATACAAAACTTGACAGCACTGTATCCAACAAACAGGCTATGATAGTGGCAGAAAGAGGTCAGATAGCCCTGATTCTGAAAAAAGCCAACATGACCAAGTCCGAACTGGAAGAAGCTAAAGGACGAATAGTGCAGTACGAGGCTTCTATTTCTGAACTGCAGAAAACGGTAGATGAGTTATGCGCACAAAACCAACAGCTTACCCAGAGTAACTCACAGCTCTCTGACAGCCTGACTTCGGAAAAGAAAACAACTTCGGATTTGAATGAGCAGAATAAAGGCCTGAGCCAAAAGGTAGTATTGGGTTCATTACTTCAGCTAAAACAGGTTGATGTAAACGGAGTAAAGCAAAGGCAAAATGGAAAAGAAACAACGGTACGTTATGCAAAGGCCGCCGAGAGCCTGCGCATAAGTTTTGAGACCGGGCAAAATACAGTATTGAGCAATGGTACATTAAGCCTTTACGTTAGAATTATTAATCCTAATGGCGAAACAATATCTGTAGTTGACCAGGGCTCAGGCACCATTCAACTGGCTAAATCCGGCACACAAGTGCAATACACTAAAAAGGCGGATATAGACTGGAATCAAACCAGCAAAAAGGTTTTGGTATACTGGACACAGAACATTTCAAGCCCGGGTATTTATCATGTAGAGATTTATCAAAGCGGTTACCTGATAGGCCAGGGCCAGGTAAAATTAGACTAGGATTTATTATTTATCATAAAACCAAGTATATGAAATGGTTAACTGATTTTTGGGACATGCCCATGGTTTGGGATATCATTATTCCGGTAGCCCTTATTCTTCTTTTTGCATTGTTCCTTGTTTGGGACTCGAGGTTGCCGCCTGAAAAAAGGACACTTGGTAAACTGATAAAAAGAAAGTAGTTTTTCTATACCTGGGTGGGTTATAACCACACCCTAAAAATGACGCCTGCTGTATAGCAAGCGTCATTTTTTTTGTACCATTTCTTCAAGCCAATAAGCTTATTTAAATCAATGTCGTTAATTTAAGGATTGTCAAGGTTCGACCCCGCTGGGGTCGTTTATTTTACTTGTAGATTTGCTATAAATATTCGACTNNATTTATAGCATTAACGGGAGAATAATAATACGACTCCAGAGGAGTCGCATGAGAATTTGCTTAACTTAACGACATTGTTATTTAAATGATTATATGCATAATTCAATGTCATTAAGTTAAGGAAATACATCCATACAAACCTTCTGGCTCCTCCCGCAAAAAAGCGGGATAAACTCCACGGGAGAACCGCTATCCAGAAATACAATCACCGGGCAAAACTGTTCTTTTTGCTGCGTGGCAGCTCCTCCTGCCGATAGCGATCGGCATCGGAGGCTGGGAGGTAGCAAAGTGCAAAAAGAACTGAGTATCGGCTTAACTTAATGACATTGACGCATAATTACCTAAATCATGACTAAAGCCAAATCCTTGTTGTTTTATGCCCCCACTCTGAAGAGGCTGTTGCGCAACTCAACAGTCGCCCAATACAGGCCTCTGCCGGTCGGCACTTCGTGCGACCACCCTTCTCCATTCTTCGGATAGCGAGGGATAATACACCCAAATCGGCGCATTTTCCCTCTCTATCGCTTGCGATGGAGAGG
>PMXD01000243.1 GCA_003165895.1 Bacteroidota bacterium
GTGCCCCAATGCCCAACCACCAGGGGTTTTACATGCTCCAGCTTCAGCGGTTCTTTAAGCAGGGGGTTATCGTATAAATATAGCTGGCCCACCGAAAGGTAGTTAGCCGCACGCCAATAAGCATTCATTTTATGAAGCAATTGCGGCGATAAAATTTTAGCTTCTGCAGCAGCGGTATTTTCCAAATCCATACTTATTTAATTTTTAACGGCCTTATTCAAAACCCTGTTTACCAGTTTAGCTATCATCAACTCCTCATTTGTATTAATTACCCGCACCGAAACCTTGCCCGATTCGGTAGAAATTATTGCATCGTTCTTCAAATTACGTCCCTCATCCAGTTCAACTCCCAGAAACTGCAGCATGTTACATACGCGCTGCCGGACCACCGCTGAGTGCTCCCCTATTCCGCCGGAAAAAACAAGGGTATCAAGCCCCCCAAGCACAGCGGCAAAAGAACCAATCCATTTTCCGGTTTGATAACAAAACAATTCAACAGCCTCTGCTGCACGTTTGTCAACTCCTTCAATCTTTATCAACTCCTTCATATCCCCACTTGTTTCTGATATACCCAACAGGCCCGACTGGTGATTGATAAGTTGACTAAACTGCCGGGGCGTTAACTTTTCAGATTGCATTAAATACCAGGCTACACCAGGGTCAAGGTCGCCTGTGCGGGTACCCATAGGCAAGCCCGATGCCGGGGTAAATCCCATGGTAGTATCTAAACACGTTCCATTTTTTACCGCAGCCAGGCTGGCCCCGCTGCCTAAGTGGGCCAATATTACTTTACCCCTGGCAACTTCGCTACCAGCCTGCCGTTCCAGTTCTTCCATTAAATAAGCATACGAAAGGCCGTGAAAGCCATACCGGTGAATCCCCTTAGCATAATACCGCCGGGGAACAGGCAATAATTTTGCCACCGGTGGCATAGCGGTATGAAATGAAGTATCAAAACAGGCCACCTGGGGTAAATCCGGAAACTTCTTTCTGAACACTTCTATCAGCTTAATTTCATCCGGCAAATGTTCAGGGTCGTATGCGCTTATATCATGTAGTTCACTCAGCAACGCGGGGGTAATCAATTCAGGTTCGGTATGATTCATACCTTGAACAATGCGATGCCCTATTGCCTTTATTGAAGCGAAAACAGGGCGGCTTTCAAGCCAATCAATCAGGTATCGGGCAGCAAGGCTGTGGTCGCCGGCTTTTACTGTGGTGCTTTCTTCTTTATTTCCGACAAGATCCTTAAAGCCAAATGTGGGGTTATCAGTGCCAATGCCTGCTATCTCGCCTGATAATAACAGGGCAGGAGTCGCCGCCATTTCATATAAAGCAAACTTAATACTTGATGAACCTCCGTTTATAGCAAGCACAGCATTTTCCATAGAAAGCATAGCAGGTTTTTTTTACTGAAATACGAATTTATTTCAAAGTTATCATGTATTAAATGATAACCGTCAAGTGGCAGAATTATTTATATCACTTTTCGCCAACAGCCTGCCCTATCTTTATCCGGCAGTAAAAGCTACATTACTTCTGAAGATAAAACCGGGTCATTATAGCTTATAAATACCGGGTGATGCATAGCAAGCCTGAAAAGATGCTTAATTGGTGAATAATAAGTAAGCCCACTGGCAAGCAGATAGGGCGGCACAAGAACAAAAATATAAGTATGTAAATAAATAATCCCTAGTACGGCTAAACCTCCGGCCGGTATTATCAGCAATAATCTTGCAATGGCTTCAAAAAGCCCAATGTTTAATGGTATCCCTGTCCTGGTTTTCATAAGCCCCGATTTTAATTTCCGTGAAATAAAAATTGCACCTTATTATCTGAAGTATGCTGAGGCTATTGCCTCACTTTTCAGCTTATAAGCGGCGATATAAAAGTAGGTAGTTGTAAGAGGTATTGCGTTATATAATTCCGGGAATTAGTTGTGTAATTCACATGTAGAAATGCTGCTACCAAAGTTCACTTTGTAGCAAAGATGGATATAACATAGGGCAATGTCATTAAGTTAAGCCGGCACTTAGTTCTTTTTGCGCTACGCTACCTCCCAGCCTCCGATGCCGATCGCTATCGGCAGGAGGAGCAGCCACGCTGCAAAAAGAACAATTTTGCAGCGTGGTTGTATTTTATATTTCTGGGCGGCGGTTCTCCCGTTTCGGGAGCCAGAGGGTTTGCGTGCATGTATTTCTTAACTTAATGACATTGCCCATATGGACATAAACCTGCTTTATTTAACCACCGTAGTCTTTATCATAGCCGAACCCTGGACAGAGGAGAGCTTGGTAATGTATATACCGCTATTTAATTTGGATATATCCAGGGTTTTGCTGTTTAAACCGGCACTTACACTCCAGGTTTCGGCAAATATGGTGCGGCCGTTTAAATCAAAAACCTCAATGTTCATATTATCCTCTATACTGCTATTGAAAGTAATTGTATAGGCGCCCTTATTGGGGTTGGGAAATAAATTAAAGGCCAGGGTAGCACCGGGTATATTTGTAACCGCTGTATTTAAAGCCGCCGCCGCAATTACTGCCTGGTAGGCGTTGATTTTACCATGTCCCCAGTTGTTATCGCCTGAGGGAGTCAATGGCCCTGTAAATGTATCCAGGATGGCGGTTTGGGCTAAAATGTTTTTTATTTCCGTTGGTGTAAGATTCGGATTGGCCTGAAGCATCAGTGCAACAATACCCGAAGTAGCTGGAGAGGCCATGGAGGTTCCTGCAAGTATGGCAAAATAATAATTCCGGTTACTTACAGTGCTGTGAAAAGAGCTTATAGTGCTTTGATAGTTTGCACCGGTAGGTTTAATAAATGATGAATCGAAGGAATTGACGGTAGAAACCACACCAAAGCCGGGAGCTGAAATATCCGGTTTTATCCTTCCGTCAACTGTTGGCCCGCGGCTTGAAAAAGAAGCAAGGGCTCTGACAACTGCGCCTGGGTAATAAAGAGATTGATTACTAATATTTCTGAAAGATACTTTGGAGGTATATGCCCCTGCGGCTATTACAGAATTAGTGGCAGCTACATCGCTGGTACAGTAAAGCGAATCGCCATCAGTGGCCCAGCTCCGGCCATTGCTGGTTAGCTGTCCGTAATACCCTTCCCCATCGCGTACATAAGCATCCCATAAATTTATCTGGCCACTGGTGCCCCTGATGGTCATACAAATGCTGTCTAAACTGTCACCGGTTACGTACATGTAAGCCCGGGGTTTGCCATTAAATTCTTCGGTAGAAGTTACCAGCGATATGTAACAGGTATCACCATTGGTACCCAGCAGGTAAATTTCATGTATGGTATCGTCAACGCAAAAATAATTGGTATAGGTAATAAGCGAGTCGTTGTATAACGAGAACTTCAGGCAAAACGTCTGGGCCGAATCACCCCAAACATCCAGGGTATTAACCGGTGTGCCTACCAGGGTGGGGTCAAAATTGATGAAGGTGCTGATAGTTGTATCGGTTGCTGTAAAATTCTGTTGCAGGTGAACGTGGTCTGTACCGTTATTTCCGCCTGCGCAAACAAATATTTTCCCTGCACCGGTTAAGGCATCGCAGCCCTGGCTGAACAGGGAGGTGCCATCATGCGGCCCAAACGAATTGCCCCAGCTAAGGTTTACAACAGCCGGTTTGCTTTGCGTAGCTGCATAGCCGAACACATAATTAATCCCATCCAGGTAATCAGACATGCCGGTATTTTCCCATTCAGTTGAATCAGGCATAATACCTACTAAAACCAGGTCGCTTTGAAAAGCCATACCGCGGTACTTCCAGTTATCGTTGGTTGCGCTGCCATGGCCGCTGCCTGCAGCTATACCGGTAACATGCATGCCGTGCGAAAAGGTACCGTTATCCGTTTGTGCAGCTTTCATGGCCGTGGTATCCGTTATCTCGTTACCATAGCCAAAACCTGCGGGCGGATTGCCCACCACCTTCTCTTCCCAAACCCGCTGTACCCGGTACGAACCACCGGTAGTATCAAATAAAGCCGGTTGTGTAAAATCAAACCCGGCATCAACAATCCCTGCTATTACTCCTTTACCCGTATATGGCATGGCTAATCCAATCCCTTTTTGAACAGAGTCAACATGCGTTACTTTGCGCACTGAGTCAAGCTTCATACATACCGGTTCGTCCAGTTCAATGTAGCTTATACCTGCAGTTTTCACAAACTCGGGCACCTTGTTTAAAGGAATCTGAACGGTCCATATATTTCCGGCTTTAGTATTTACCCTTCCGCCCAGTGCCTCAATACCGGCTTCCGCTCCGGTTGAACTTACTTTTATCATCGCGCTCATATAAATGCCATCGGCGGTTTTCCTATATACGTAATCAGGCAGCGGGCCTGTTTTGCCAGTTGCTTTTTTTAATTGTAACAGGTACTGTTGAGTACGAGGCGATAACTTAGGCACACCGGTTGTCTTTTGTTGTCCCAAAACAATATTTGCAATTAACAAAAGGCTAAATGCCCAAATAATATTTTTCATAACCGGCGTTTCTATTTTAGACAAGCTAATCGGAATTGCAATATACACTGAAAATATATTTCAGTTGTCAGGGCTAGTTAAAGGGGGTGCAAACCAAATTGTCGTTCGGAATACAAGTGGTTGGCGGGGACGCCAACCACAAGGGCACCCGGTTTGGCGTCCTCGCCAACCGGAATTCCTGCCAGACAACGACAATTTGGTTTGCACCCAGTTAAAGGCAGAAAAAAGACAAGCTAAATATTTATCTTCGGTAAATCTATATGCATAACATGTTGAAGAGAATAGTGGAAATATTAAATGACCGGACCATTTCGAGCCTGCTGTTTTCAATTGCGGGGTTGGTAGTTATTATGGGCTTTGTACTGTTCAGGCAAGCGCGTGAGAATCAAACAAATAAATAATCGCATTTCCGTACTATCCTAATCAGAACACATTTACAAACCCTAACTGTATTACCCAGTTATGCGGGTAAACAGAGTAAGCAGGGTTAGTAACCGAACTTAAAACATTATACGAAACAATGATAGGAAAGAAAAAATTCTTGCTTCTCAAAAGGTTGTACCCAACCCCTACCAACATGTCGGGTATAGTTGCCTGAATTTTAGGTATTACAACCTGGTACGAATTATTGTTCGGGTTTAACTGTATGCTGATGTTATTGCTTGAAAGGTCGTCCATATCACGATGTAAAACCTCAAACTTTACCCGGGCAAAAAAACCTTTCCAGATATTGTACTGGGCAAACACCCCGCCGCCGTAAGTTTCGTATTTGGCATTGGCATAATAAGTGCGGCCTGATGCATCCTGGAACGGAATATTCCTAAAGCCCGAATACAGGTACGTAACCCCTCCGCCCAGGCATAAACCCTTCCAAACATTGTAACCAACGTAAGGCGAAACACCTAAATCAATCTCATCGCCCGAAATGTTGAAGTTAAAATCCGGTTCGATAATAAACTTCGAAAGGTCGATTTTTTTGTGTCCTGAAAACCCCTGGAAACCAGTGTTGGCATGCAAAGTATCTGCTTTGCCGTTTAATGGATATTGAGGATTGTTATAATCGGTTTTTGGTTTGCTGGTTGGCGGTGGTAGTTCATCATCCTGCGCAAACAGGCTGATACTTGCAAAAGCAAAAAGGGCGGTTAATAAAAGAAGTTTCTTCACGTAGATTAAATTTAAATCATAAAACGGAAAACAAGATAGGTTATTTTAACCAAGCCGTTAAATTCAAAATCGTTAAAGGCTGTGAAACGTTAAAATAACTGCCAAACAGGTCAAAAAATCTTGCCGGGGTTAAGAATCGTATTGGGATCAAAAACCTTCTTAATATTCCTCATTAAATCCAGTTGCATTTCATTGAATTTTATGTCCATATAGGGTATTTGTATCCGCCCGATACCATGTTCGCCTGAAATAGTGCCCCCTAAAGCTACCACTTTTTCAAAAATCTCCCTGATGCCCTTTGGAACTTCGTTTTTCCAGTATTCATCACTTAACCCGTCCTTCAAAATGCGCACATGCACATTCCCATCCCCTGCATGACCGTAACAAACCGAACGGAAGTTGTATTTTTTACCAACCGCTTTAATATGGGTTAACAGTTCCGGCAAATCCGCACGGGGAACTACTGTATCCTCCTCCACCGTAACGTTGGTCCGCTTTACTGCGTAGGCAATATTTCGCCTCATACGCCACAGGTCTGCTTTTTGGGCTTCGCTGTCTGCAAATAAAATATCGCCTGCATCAAACTGCGTTATTACCTCGTAAATGCGTTCGCAATCTTTTTGAATGCTCTCCATATCATTACCATCCACTTCTATTAATAAAGTGGCCCGGGTATCATCAGCAAGCGGAACGGTTATATCCCCCAAAAAGTTCATCACATATTCCATGGCCTCGCGTTCCATAAACTCTATACAGGAAGGGATAATGCCGGCCCTGAAAACAGCCGAAACCGCAGCGCTGGCATCCGCCATGCTATTAAACGGGGCCAGCATGATATTATTGAATTTGGGATAAGGCAATAACCGGAATACTATTTTGGTGATAATGCCAAGTGTGCCTTCGCTGCCTACAAGTAATTGCGTTAAGTTATAGCCGGTTGAGTTTTTAAGGGTGTTTGCGCCTGTCCAGATAACATCGCCATTCGGCAGTACTATTTCTAAGTTCAATACAAAATCCTTTACCACACCATACTTAACCGCCNNATTACGCTCGTCAATTTTTAAAATCTTATTAAGCCGTTCAACCGAAAGCATGACCCCGCCATATACACACAAGCTGTTAGCCGAAAGCCCCGTGCCACCTGCCCTGGGCGAAACAGGTATCAACTGGAGGTTACAATATTTCATGATACCACTTATCTCCTCAACAGTTGATGGCTTCAATACTACCTCCGGCATATACTTATAGCCATCCGTTTCATCGCGACTGAATTTTTCCAGCGTAGCCTCATCAGCAAAAACTGAATTTTCAGCCAAAATGCTTTTAAAATGATTCAGGTCTTCAACCGTAATTCTTTTGTAATTCATGGCTGCAAACGTAAGTGAATTTAAAAACAGAACGAAACCTTAAAGTTACGGCCTGTGAGCATAGGCGTATCAAATTAGAACGGGTTCATACCAAGTTGCCGCATTCCCAACAGCCGACCCCTTCCGTCCCCGAAACGGGGAAGCCAAAGCCAATACAAACATCAAACCGCCCAATTACATGAGGACACAGCCATCTGAGGTGTTGATTTTAAGCATGTTACTTAAAACAAGTTTTTGTAAATTCCGTTTAATTAAACAAACGAGGTTGTTATGGCTTCATTAGATATAAACTGGCTTACTGAAGGATGGATGGATTTTGAGTATAAAAAATACCTGTTGCTTGCTTATTTGCAGGAAACGGCAGGGCAGTTTGATGAAAAAAAACTGTACCCCCGTTTAGCTGAGCTAACTGAGCATTTAAGAGGATTACAACTGCTGAAAGATAAGAAGATGGCAATATCCAGGGACTTCCCTAAAGAGATTTCGCGGCTTGATTTAGAAAAGTTTAGGGTTGAGTATAAAAACGTTTTTGAAGACGATGAGCTGATAAAAGAAATGGATTCCATCATTGCCTTTGCCATGCCCGAAATTGAGCGCAAGCTGGGCCTGGGCCGCGAAATTTATGAAGAGGTAGAGGATAAATTGCAGGTTTTCCCTGTAGGCATTTTACCATTACGAACCGAAGAAGGATATTTCTTTTTGTCCGACTTTTTGAAAAAGCTGGTGAATGTATATTACTACCAGGTTACCATTTTCGAAAATGTGCAGGAGAAGTTTCGTGGCATACAAACCCGGTTTTTATTCGACTATAACATCAGCGTTACCTCAAGCTACGAACAAATAAAATATAAGCTGATTGAAGGAAACCGCCAACTACCTAATCCGGCAACTTACGCCATTGAGTTTAAAGAATCTTTCCCATTGCCTGAAACTATGTTACCGGTGGCTAAGAGGAGTTTGGTGAGGTTTATTTCAGCTTGAAATACAAGGGGACGCTGATTTGTTATGATGATTATGATTAAATGCAATAACAAATTTATGGGGCCGGGATGACATCTCTTTTCAAGATGTTATCTCTCAGATACTCGATATATAAAGATTGCAGAGATGCCATATACCCGATTGATGCACCGTAATATCACGCATCGATTTCTTTATATCTGATACAAATTTCTCATCCTAATCCAATGTCGTTAAGTTAAGATGTTTATTGCCGTCTGCTTTAGCTGACGGATAGAAAAATAACACTAGCACGGCTTTAGCCACAATTCATTTATGGCTAAAGCCGAAGTTTCGATATACACTAAACCGTCAGCTAAAGCAGACGGCAATAAGAAAACACAATACGT
>PMXD01000321.1 GCA_003165895.1 Bacteroidota bacterium
GCAGGGGTGTAACGTGGTTTTTACTTATCAAAACTCGGAAGAGAAGGCGAAACAATTTGAAGCGGAGCTTAATGCACTTGGCATAAAAGCAAAAGCCTATAAATCAGATGCCGGCTCGTATGCCGAAAGCGAAAAGCTGATAGAAGAGGTGATTAAGGATTTCGGCAATATTGATGTGCTGGTTAATAATGCTGGTGTTACGCGCGATAACCTGATTTTAAGAATGAGCGAGCAGCAGTGGGATGAGGTAATCAATGCCAACCTCAAATCGGTTTTTAACCTCACCAAACATGTTTCAAAAGTAATGCTGAGGAATAAGAAGGGTTCTATCATCAATCTTACCTCCATTGTGGGCGTCAACGGGCAGGCAGGCCAATCTAATTATGCAGCTTCTAAGGCGGGGATAATCGGGTTTACAAAGTCAATAGCTGATGAATTTGGTTCAAGGAGCATCCGTTGCAATGCCATTGCTCCGGGTTTTATTGAAACCGATATGACTGCCGTACTTCCGGAAGAAACCAAAAAAGGTATACTTGCGCAGATTCCTATGAAACGCATGGGGCAGGCAGAAGAGGTAGCCAACGTTGCCTTATTTTTAGCCAGCGACCTTTCAACTTATGTATCCGGACAAGTGATAAGTGTTTGTGGCGCAATGAGCAGGTAAAACGGTTTTGTGAAGAAGGGTTAAATAAACCCTCGCAGAATTTTTAAACCTCCTAAATTGCCTTTGTTTTTTTGAATTCATTCATGCTCAAATTTTTACATTGAACGCTGGCCTCTCATTTCAATATCCTGCATGGTTCCTGATTTTTTGTGTGCTGCTTGGGGCGTTGTATGCCTTGTTGTTGTATTACAACGACAAAACCTTTGATGAAAAAGCCGGAGGCTCAAAAATACGCACAGCTGCCATGGCCTCTTTCCGGTTTTTGGCGGTTACCATCCTGGCTGTTTTGCTGCTATCGCCGTTTATCAGAAACCGTAGCACCCAAAAGTTTAAACCTATCGTTGCCATTGTAATTGATAACAGCGAATCAATTAAAAATGGTTTGGGTAAGGATACCACCGAATACAAAAAGAAAATAAACGCACTGGCCGATAAGCTGAGCGCAAAATACGAGGTAGCTGAATTTTCGGCAGGCGACCAGCTGCGTAAGGGCGTTGATTTTTCTTTTAAAGATAAATCCACTGACCTTAGCTCGGCGGTTGATGAAATAAACGACCTGTATTACAATCAGAATTTGGGTGCAGTTATCATTGCCTCTGATGGGATTTATAACCGGGGTATTAACCCGGTTTATTCTGCTGCTAAATCTGCTTATTCTATTTATACGATTGCCCTTGGCGATACTTCTATTCAAAAAGACCAGAAGCTTTCGAATGTTTATTACAACAACATCGCTTACCTGAACGACCAGTTTGGTTTACGCGTAGATGTGGAGGCCAATAATTATTCAGGTAAAACGGTTAAGTTAAGTATTCATGAAATTGAAGCCGGAACAGAGCCGAAACTGATGGTGCAGAGGGATATTACCTATAGCAGCGACAATTTCTTTCAATCTGTCGACCTTACTTTACCTGCCAACAAAGTAGGCATAGCTCACTACCGTATTTCGCTGGCAAACCTGGAAGGCGAGGCCTCTTATAAAAATAACGTGCGCGATATTTTTGTTGAAATTATGGACGGCAGGCAAAAAATATTGCTGGTGGCCAATTCTCCGCACCCCGATATTTTCGCATTCCGTTCAGCCATTGAAAGCAATAAAAATTACCAGATGGATGTAGAATATGCCGAAACTTTTTCGCGTAAGCTAAACGATTACAACCTGGTTATTCTGCACCAGCTTCCTTCGGCAAGTAATAAAGTAAGCAACATATTAAAAGAGGCCCGCGACCTTAAAAAGCCCTTGCTTTTTGTGTTAGGGTCTGAAACTTCCATACCTGATTTTCAGCAAGCGCAAAACGGGCTTATTATAAAAGGAAGCTCCGATAAGTTTAATGAGGTTACCGCAACCGTTGCCAAAGATTTTTCTCTGTTTACACTTTCTGATAAAACTATTCAAACCATTGCCAAGCTGCCCCCCATGTATTGTTTCTTTGGCAACTTCACGCCTAACCCTTCATCAAAAGTATTGCTGCATCAGAAAATCAATAACGTTGAAACCGATTTTCCTTTATGGCTGTTTAATGAAACCGGCGATACCAAGTTTGGCGTTATCTGCGGCGAGGGCTTATGGCGCTGGCGTTTTTATGATAACATGATCAACAAAAATCAGGATGCCACCAACGAGCTGATTAACAAAACCATTCAATATCTGTCTGTAAAAACTGATAAACGTCCGTTCCGTGTAAACCTGCAAAAAAATATTTTCCAGGATAATGAGGCCATAACTTTTGACGCCCAGCTTTACAACGCCAATTTTGAACTGGTAAATACGCCTGATGTTGACATGAAAATAAAAGGCGAAGACGGCAAAGAATACACCTATAAATTTAATAAAAGCGACAATGCCTATAACCTGAATGCCGGATTTTTACCGGTGGGCAGTTATAGCTATACAGCCTCGGTTAAACTTGGCAACGGAGAATATACCGCCAGTGGCAAATTTTCGGTTAGCCCATTGCAACTTGAAGAAATGCGCACCCGTGCCGACCACCAGGTGCTGTTTCAGCTTGCATCGCAGCATAACGGCCAAATGCACCACTTAAACGATATAGAAAAAATATCAGACGAGATTGATTCAAAAAATCAGTTAAAGCCAATTCTGTACGATAGCTTTATTACCGAAAATGCCATTAACCTTAAATGGATATTCTTCCTTATCCTGGCGCTTATTTCGGCGGAGTGGTTTATGAGGAAGTATTTGGGGGGGTACTAAACAACCACTGAAAAGCAAAAAAAGTTGCGTCATTGCGAGGCCCTGCGAAGCAATCCCGAAGCTACTTGCGACCGGTCATAACATAACGAAAATTATGGGGTTCCCGTCGCTACCGCTCCGGTCGGGCTTTACGCTGCAAGTCCTCCTTCGCAAAGCCTCAGTCCGGGCTTTCCGCTTCAATCCCTAACCCAACAGCCATCATCTTTCTGCATTCAGCCCTGGTCATAATACTACTGGATGAGCCTGATAAAAACAAAATACCACAAATATCTACCTGAAAACCGTTAACAATTACAACTAAGTTATAAATTTACCCTCATGGACTATATAGAAATAGAAGGATACAAGTCTATCAAAAAAGCACATATAGATATTAAACCCATCAATATTCTCATTGGTGCTAATGGTGCTGGTAAAAGTAATTTTGTTTCTTTTTTTGAGTTTCTGAATAATCTGTACGAGCGTAAACTACAGGAATATGTCGGGGGGAACGGAGGTTTCGAATTTTTTTTATTTCAGGGTGTAAAAGTTACTGATAGAATCAAAGCTTATCTCTCTTTTAATGGGGGCAACAAAAGTGGATATGAATTTGAATTAGGAAAAGGCACTGATGCTTTTTATTTTAAAAGTGAAATATTGCATTCGATTCACTTTGCTCCTTATGATATTAATAGTTATAGGAAAGAAGCTGAAATTAAAATAACAGGTGATAAGTATGAATTCGATAAACTTATTCGGACTTACTTGACCGGCCTTAAAAAATATCACTTTCACGATACTGGTAAAAATTCTCCCTTTAGCCAAACCAGTCACATTGATAAGGATGGATACTTTCTTTATAATACAGGTTCGAACTTAGCTGCATTTTTATTTGACATACAGCAAAATCACCAAATAGTCTATAACCGAATCATTACTATTGTTCAAAGCATAGCGCCTTACTTTTCTGATTTCTATTTGCGGCCAAATTTGGAAGGCTATATACGTTTGCAATGGCAGGATAAATATGGAGATACGATTTACGGCGCTACCGACCTGTCAGATGGCACCATCCGTTTTATAGCCCTCACAGCTTTGTTCACCCAACCTGATTTGCCTCAAACAATTATCATAGATGAGCCTGAATTAGGTCTTCATCCTATTGCAATTGCAAAATTGGCCGGTATGATTCAAAGCGCCGCAGCTAAAGGCACACAGGTTATTGTAGCCACGCAATCAACGGACCTGGTAAGCTATTTTAAGCCGGAAGATATTATTACCGTTGACCAACAGGATGGGGCTTCCGTATTTAATCGTTTAAACGCCGAAGACCTTTCACAATGGCTGGATGATTATACTTTAGGTGATTTATGGAAACGGAATATTATACAAGGAGGGCAGCCATAGCCAATAAGCATGAAGAGATTGATTATAATTTGCGAAGGTCAAACTGAACAGGAATTTTGTAAGGATATTCTCGCACCTCACCTTTTCGCCCTGGGAATTATAATACAAGCGCCCACAATTAAAAAATCAGGTGGTGGTATAGTGTCGTGGAGTGAATTGAGGAAGCAGATTGAAAATCACCTGAAGCAAGAGTCTGAAGTATTTGTAACTACGCTTATTGATTACTATGGATTAAGAGAGAAGCACCAAATTCCGGATTGGGCATTGGCGCATACCCGCGCCGACAAAGTCCAGCGAATGAACGTGCTGGAAAATGGAATGAGAAATGCTATTGATGAATCGCTGAGGCACCGGTTTATTCCCTACATACAATTGCATGAGTTTGAAGGGCTTCTTTTCAATGAAATGTCAATATTTGACAGCAATTTTGAACCCGCAGAATTTACTGACCGTGCCGAACTGATAAGAGTAATTAATGCTCACCCTAATCCGGAAATGCTAAATGATGGAACTACCACTGCACCATCCAAGCGGTTGATTCAGTTAATTTCGGGTTATAATAAAATAGTTTACGGCGCTTGCCTTGCCCATTCGATTGGGCTTACAAGGATAATGCAAAAATGTCCGCGATTTACAGAGTGGATTACTAAGCTCAGTATCATCTAAAGAATTTGGATTTCCTGGATGTTTTTTCCCGGTTACAAGATAAATAGCATCAGTTTTAATATAAGCTAGACTTTTTGTAGATTCTCGACTGATGTAGTTTTATTGCTCTGTATAAACAATAAACTTATCCTTAAAAAACTCCTCGTTAAAGTAATTGGAGATAGGGAATTTCTTTGCGTTTTTAACCAGTGCCAGTTCAGCATCAATATCGCCGCCCTTCAGGCATATCAAACCGTTTTTAAAGGTGTTTTGATCCTTGGGCAGGTATTTGCCTTTGGTCCAGCCTAGCAACTCAGATAGCGGTGCTACGGCGCGCGAAACAACAAAGTCGTATTGGTAGTCCATTTCCTCAGCGCGCGAATGGAAGATGAAGGTGTTTTTTAGCCCCAGTTTTGTTTTAACGTCATCAACAACATTCAGCTTTTTACCAATAGAATCAACCAAATGAAACCGGCTGTTCGGAAAGAGAATTGCCAGTGGAATACCCGGAAACCCACCACCGGTGCCCAGGTCTAAAACCTTTGTGGCATTTTTAAACTGAATAAGCTTGGCAATACTCAGGGAGTGCAGAATATGGCGCTCGTACAGATTATCAATGTCTTTTCGGGAGATGACATTGATTTTTTCATTCCATTCGGCATAAATTGCCTGCAGGGCTGCTATTTGTTGTATTTGTTCCTGTGCAAGCTCCGGAAAATATTTGAGTATGATATCCATGCTTATGCTTAGGGCCTGTTTAAAATCAAAATAAAATACAATTTAACACAAAGAAAACCCCCAATACAAAGGCCACAAAGGAGTAAATTTTTTGGTGTTCCCTGCCTACCGGCAGGCAGGTTTGTATTAACCTTTGCGTGCCCTGCCTACCGGCAGGCAGGCAGGTTTGTGTTAACAGGTATTTCCTTTCTTTAATTTTAAATAGCTTCTTAAATTCCCGTATTAGCAGATAAAAACAGGAGAAAAGAATTAATATTTTTCTCTGGTAACTTTAAGAATGTTGTAAAGCATATCCTTGGCCCTGAACAACTGCGCCTTAACCGTGCCCAAAGGCAAATCAAGTTTTTCCGCAATCTCTTCGTACGATAATTCGTCCAGGTACCGCAATTCAATCAACGAGCGGTATTTGGGCGAAAGCTGTTCTATCGCATCGCGTATTTTTTGTGCCCTTTGTTCTTTTATAACCGCCTCTTCCGGGTCTGGTGAATGGTCCTGAACGGAAATAGGTGTGGTTTCACCATCATCCGTTTTGCTGGTCTGGTCAAGCGATGTGGTTTGCAGACGTTTTTTGCGGATAAAATCAATAGAGTTATTAGTGGCAATTTTAAACAGCCACGTACTAAATGCAAAGTCGGCCGAATAGTTGCCGATGTTATTAAAAGCCTTTCCAAAAGCCTCAATAGTCAAATCCTCGGCATCATCGCGGTTATGCACCATTTTAAGCACCATAAAAAAGATAGAATCGCGGTAACGCACCATTAGCTTACTAAAAGCTTTCTGATCGCCTCCTTTGGCTTTAGCCACCAATTCGAGGTCTTCCTGTGCGCGCGATGAAAATTTTGCGTTTAAGTCTTCCAACTGTCTTTAGGTTTCAGCAATAATAAGAAAAAAATTATCAGCAAATAACCCGTGTAAGTTATATCTAAAACCGGAGATAAAAAACGCAGGTCTTCTGACCCCAGTTTTTTGTATACCCTGAAGGTAATAACCAGTTTGGCCAGCAACAGCCCGAAAAATAATGCCAGCACAGGTTTTAACATCTCTCCTCCGGCCAGAAGTATCATAAAAGTGACATAAAAAGTGAGATTACTCAGCGCAAAAACAAACAGCAACAATTGATGAATAAATTTATACTTAAACCCCGAGCGCAGGTGGCGTTTTTTTTGATTTAGCCAGTCCGAAAATGTTTTTTCAGGCTCAGTATACATAAAGGCAGCCTTATCAATGCACAGCATGGTATTCCCCCCGGTTGCTACAGCGTTTATAAAAAGGTCATCGTCGCCGGTAAGCAGGTTTGGGGCCTTATCAAAACCTTTAAAACCGTGCATCAGACCTTTCTTATACGAAAGGTTTCGCCCTACACCCATGTAAGGCAACCCTGCTTTTGCAAATCCGAAATATTGGATAGCGGTCATAAAGTTCTCGTAGCGGATTAGCTTATTCAAAAAACCGGGGCGGGTTTCGTAAGGCGAGTGGCCCAATACAATTTGGGTATCATCCATATAACAGCCCATCATCTTTGCCAGCCAGTGGGTAGTAGCCGGGCGGCAATCGGCATCGGTAACAACAATCGTATCGTATATGGCGGCTTCAAGGCCTTTCATCAGGGCATATTTTTTACCTGCATAAGGCTTCTTCTCCTTCTTTTCAATGTTAACGATTTTCAGATTTTTATTGCGCTTGTAATACTCTACCAAAACGTCAATGCTGTTATCATCGCTTTGGTCGTTTACAACAATTACTTCAAACTCTTTGTAGTGCTGTATTAAAACAATCTTTAAAAACTGTTGCAGGTTGTGTGCTTCGTTCTTAGCGCATATAATAACTGAAACTCCCGGCAAAAATTCGGGTTCCTCGTAAGCCCGCACAAAATTTAAACGCAAAAATACCAGCAGGTAATACAGCAACTGGATAGCTAAGCACGAAATGAAGATTTTAAGTTCAAGGGTCATTCGGGGTGCAAAGGAAATAATTGTAAGGGAAATGAAGATGATATGTGTGCGGAAGTAGATAAATAATCAAATTGAGATGACGTATACTTGCTAAGAAGGCCTATGCGATTTTACTTCTAAAACAAGCATTAACGCGTCTATGATATTGGCTTTTAAATCTTCAATTGTTTTTCCCTCGCTTATTACTTCCGGCAGGCTTATAATCTGTCTGGTATAGGTGCCGGTCATCCGGTCTTTTGTAATTTTTACCTTTAAACTCATAGTTGCACTATTATTAGTAAAAAATATAGAGGCTGTTTCATTATGCCAAAATGCTTACCAATTGATTGAGCAGTTAATAGTCATCTTTTGTTTTTCCTGCGTGATGTTCTTTTAACGCTTCGTCAGCAAGTTTTGAAAGCACCCTCAATGATTTTTCAAGGCTTACATCCCACAATAACTCATCCTCAATAAGTTCAGCAATAGCGTCCTGTTCAGTGCTGGTTAACTTATTCAAATTACCGATTACTTTTTCAAGTTGAGGAATCATTGCTTTTTCGTTAAAAGATAATAAGTAGTTATTTTGATAAATACCAAACTTCTGAATCAATGAAGCATAAATTTTAGTATCCCCGTAATAGAGCCAAGAAGTGAAATGAACAGGCCAACAATTAAGCCAATATTCCATTTAAGATTATCGCGAAAGCTTCTTTCCATATCTAATTGAAGCTTGTATATATCCTCCTTAGATGCCAATAAATCTTTCTTATTAGCAAGTTCCTCTTTTACGGTTTGCTTAATGCCTTCTACTATAGTTTGAGCATCATGTTCACCGTATTTGGATTTCAGGACATTATAAAGCGTTATTTCAGACACTACCATCTTTCTTATTTTATTTCAAATATAACACAGTTTAGGGCAAATTAAAAATTGGTAAGTTTACTCTCCTCTATATCCTTCATTGCTATGAAGTTCTGATTTAGCCATGTAAAAACCCAATGTCATTGACTTAACAANNGCGCTACTAAGTCAATGACATTGTGTAAAAGCCTATCTTCGCGCGCTGATATGAAATTTAAACTAATAGCCCAGGATAAGGAAAGCAAGGCCCGTGCCGGTGAAATATTTACCGACCATGGAACCATACAAACACCCATTTTTATGCCGGTTGGCACCCTGGGTGCAGTAAAGGCTGTGCACATGCAGGAGCTGAAAACCCAGATACATGCGCAAATCATTTTGGGCAATACCTATCATCTTTATTTAAGACCCGGTACCGGTGTAATTGAAGGGGCCGGAGGGTTACATAAATTTAACGGCTGGGACGGGCCTATACTAACCGACAGCGGCGGCTTCCAGGTACATTCACTGGCGGATATAAGAAAGATAAAAGAAGAAGGAGTGGAGTTCAGAAGCCATATTGATGGCTCGAAACATTTTTTTAGTCCTGAAGGCGTGATGGATATTCAAAGGAAGATTGGGGCCGATATTATTATGGCTTTTGATGAATGTACCCCGTACCCCTGCGAATATGACTATGCCAAAAAATCTTTGAACCTTACGCACCGGTGGCTGCAAAGATGTGTAACCCGGTTTAATGAAACAGAGTGCCCCTATGGTTATAGCCAAACGCTTTTCCCTATTGTGCAGGGCAGCGTTTACCGCGATTTGCGTAAACAATCGGCAGAGTTTGTAGCTGAGTTGGGTTTGGAGGGCAATGCCATAGGCGGCCTTTCGGTTGGTGAGCCGGATGCAGAGATGTATGAAATGACCGAATTAGTTTGCGATATTTTGCCTAAGGATAAACCCCGGTATTTAATGGGTGTTGGTACGCCGGCCAATATATTAGAAGGTATAGCTTTGGGTATAGATATGTTTGATTGTGTAATGCCTACCCGCAATGCCCGCAATGGCATGCTGTTTACCCAAAGCGGCATTATCAATATCAAAAACGAGAAGTGGAAGAATGATTTCTCGCCTGTTGATGCGGATAGTGATTGTGACTTAATGCGAATGCACACCAAGGCTTTTTTAAGGCACCTGGTGCATACCGGCGAAATGCTGGGGGCGCAGATTGCCTCTATCAATAATTTAAGCTTTTATTTATGGTTGGTTACCCAGGCACGCAAGAAAATTGAAGAAGGCACGTTTAATGCCTGGAAAAAAGAAATGGTGGTTAAGTTGATGATGAGGTTATAAGCTTTTCTGGCAAACAATGGTTAAACGAGCTTCTTAGCCGTATGTCCCTTTCGAAGGTGGGGCGTCGGCGTGTGGGATAGGCCGCATAAAAAAATGAGCGTCATTGCGAGGCTCTGCGAAGCAATCCCGAAGCGAAGGAGGCGAAATTGTAGCTTTACGAGCGGTCGCAAGTAGTTCTGGGATTGCTTCGTTGCAAAGCCTCCTTGCAATGACGGCGTTCCGGTGTCCCCGCAGGGTCTCCGCTTCNNGCTTCGGGACCCTGCGGTTGTGCAGGTAATGACGGGTATATTTTCTTTGTGTCCTGGTGTCTTTGTAACGATAATTTAATTTGCCTGTTTATATTGTTGTTGAATAAATGAAAATATTAGACCGTTACATACTTTTTAAATTCCTCGGCACCTTCCTGTTTATCATGATGCTGCTGTTAAGTATTACTATTGTAATAGACGTGGAAGAGAAGGTAGATGCCTTTGTAAATAACCATGTAACCGTTAAGCTTTTTTTATTCGATTACCTCTTCTATTTTATTCTTTTCATTACCTCTCTTATCGGGCCGTTTTTTATACTGGTATCGGTTATATTTTTTACTTCCCAGTTAGCTGAGCGCTCTGAGATTATTGCCATTTTAAACAGCGGTACCAGCTTTTACCGGCTCTTATATCCCTACATGCTGGGAGCCACCATTCTGGCTGGTATATTTTACATGGGCAACAATTATTTTGTGCCTTACGCCAATAAGAAACGGATAGACTTTGAAAACAAGTACGTAAGCAAGCCGCCTGAGGGCCTCAGGTTTAACTTTCACCGCACCATTACACNNCCACGCCGGAGTTGAAGGAGTATATTGATTACATGTATAAAAGCGGCCAGCCCGATATTGAATTTTACGAAGTAGAGAGATACAGAAGAACATCATCGTGCTTCAGTATTTACATTTTAACGCTGATAGGGGTAAGTGTGGCCAGCCGTAAAGTAAGGGGCGGTTTGGGATGGCATATTGTGCTGGGCATAGGCCTGAGCGCTTTGTATGAGGTAATTATGAAATTTACCATTACCTTTTCAACCAACGCATCGTTACCACCGGTATTAGGTGTTTGGATACCTAATGTTTTATACGCCTGCCTGGCTTTTTATTTGATTAAGAAGGCGCCGAAATAGGAGGGGAGGCGTGATAAAAAAAACAAAAAAAATTTCGCCCGGAGTTTAAGAAGGGTGCAAACCGAATTGTCGCGC
>PMXD01000041.1 GCA_003165895.1 Bacteroidota bacterium
ATTTTAAACAGCTTCTTAGTGGCAGGAAGTAAACGAATTTTCAGAATTATGAACAGAGCAAATGACCCGCAATTAAAATCGTGGATTGAAGTAAAAACCGGCAGCGATTTCCCAATCCAAAACCTTCCATTCGGCATTTTTAAGACCGCAGAAAAATCACCCCGCGCAGGGGTAGCAATTGGTGAATATATTCTCGACCTTCCGGTAATTGCGAAGGCCGGCTTATTGGACCGTATCATGTTCGATAAAAAAGTGCTTTCGCAAAAAACATTAAATGATTTTATTGCCTTGGGCAAACCTGTTACCAATGCTGTGCGCGAAAGATTATCGGACCTTTTAAACATACAGAATAACGAATTGCAGGATATGCCTGAATTACAAAAACAAGCGCTTGTAAAACAAAGTGATGCACAAATGCTTTTGCCGGTTCATGTCCCCAACTACACCGATTTTTATTCAAGCCGCGAACACGCCACTAACGTAGGCACCATGTTCCGCGACCCTAAAAATGCTTTACTCCCTAACTGGCTGCGCTTGCCGGTAGGTTATCATGGCCGGGCATCTTCTATTGTAATTTCAGGCACTCCCATTCATCGCCCCAAAGGACAAACCAAAGCCGATGATGCAGAAAGCCCTTCTTTCGGCCCTTCTAAATTGCTCGACTTTGAATTGGAAATTGCTTTTGTTATTTCAAAAGAAACCGAACTGGGTAGTTCAGTTACAACCGCACAAGCAGAAGACCACATTTTCGGCCTTGTACTTTTCAACGATTGGAGCGCCCGCGACCTTCAAAAATGGGAGTATGTTCCGCTGGGCCCTTTCCTGGCAAAAAACTTTGGTTCCATTAGTTCGCCATGGATTGTGACCCTGGAAGCACTGGAACCATTTAAGGTTGAAACGCCCAAACAGGAGCCTGCAGTTTTGCCTTATCTGCAATTTGAAGGCCCTAAAAATTACGACATCCATTTAACTGTAGATATTGTAACCCGCAATGGTGTATGCAAAACCGTATCAAACAGTAACTATAAGTATATGTATTGGAACATGTGCCAGCAACTGGCGCACCATACCGTAAACGGTTGCAACATACAGGTTGGCGATATGTATGCCAGTGGTACCATCAGCGGCCCAACCCCCGATAGTTATGGCAGTATGCTTGAAATAAGCTGGCAAGGCAAAAACCCGGTTACCATGCCCGATGGGACTGAAAGAAGATTTATTTTGGATAATGATACAGTAGTTATAAAAGGATATTGCGAAAAAAATGGCGTCCGTATAGGATTTGGCGAATGCAGTGGTAAAATTTTACCAGCTTTGCCATAAAATACAACCATGCAATATTATCTCATCGTTCTGGTAGTTGTTACTATGGCCGCCGGTGCCCGCACGATGTTCGAAATAGCCTACCAGGGCATGGCGCTTGAGCATGACGCTGCACCCAATCCTGAAACCTATTTTTTAATTGCGGTTGCCTTTTGGTTTGTAATTATGATGATTGCCAATGTACTTATCATTACCAACAAAGGCCTGAAGTACAGAAATCCACTCATAGCTTTACTAAGCCTTGGCATTCTCTGTCCCATAATTTACATGCTTATCAATAGCAAGTAGTTTATTAAGTTTGTCAGATGCTAAAAATTAAACCCGGCGAAGTACCCGGTTCAAAATTACACGAGTATTTATTAAGCGCAGTTGCCCCAAGGCCTATTGCCTTTGTAAGCACTATAGATAAAGAAGGGAATGTTAACCTGGCCCCGTTTAGTTTCTTCAATGTGTTCGGTTCTAATCCGCCAACACTTATATTCTCGCCGGCCCGTTCGGGCAAAACCCTGCAAACCAAAAACACACACGATAATGTGCTTGAAGTGGACGAGTGCGTGGTAAACATTGCGCATTACGATATGCTGTATCAAATGAACCTGGCAGCTAATATGTATCCAAAAGGGGTGAATGAATTTACCAAATCGGGCTTAACACCGGTGGCGTCTGAAATAGTAAAACCACCGCGGGTAGCCGAAGCACATGTGCAAATGGAGTGTAAAGTAAAGCAGGTAATAGAAACCGGGCAGGGCGGCGGCGCAGGCAATCTGATTATTTGCGAAGTGGTAATGATGCACATTAACGAAAACGTGCTGGATGCCAACAAGAGCATAGACCCTTTTAAGATGAATTACATTGCCCGGATGAGTAAGCAATACTGGTGCCGCATTGGCGAAGAAAATATCTTTGAAGTACCCGCGTTCAGAATGGCAGATAACCTGGGCCTGGGTTTTGATGAACTACCCGAAGGCATCAGAAAATCAAAATATCTTTCAGGTAACGATATTGCCCAAATTGCCACCAGCGAACGCTTGCCTGAAGAAAAAGAATTGTTCGAAATGGGCCCGGTGCCCGAAGTAAAACTGCTGATTGATAAATACGGTAACGATTTTGAAGACTTCGAAAAAGAAATGCATTTATTGGCCAAACAGGAAATAGAACAAAGCAATATCTGGTTTGCCTTTAAAATACTGATGATAGTTGAACTAACCCGCGAATCACTCATTCAATAAACAAAACACCATGGCCGGCATCCGACTTTTTTTTGTCAAGAGTTTCCTTTCCCGGCTTAAAAACAGGGTTGATTACGACGACATCATGTTTGCCCGCAGGGGATTTGAAAGGGCTGCCGGCAGGTTTAATAAACCCCTGTCAGGTTTTACCCACCAGGCATGGACACTCGGTGACATGAAAGTAGAGTGGGTTACTCCCGAAGGGGCCAATGAAAAAAAGGTGTTGCTCTATTTTCACGGCGGAGGATATTCTACCGGCTCTATTAATACGCACCGCTCGCTGGTTTCGCAAATTATAAAGGGCGCCGGTATTAAAGCTTTAATGATTGAATACCGCCTGGCACCCGAACATAAATACCCATGCGCCGTGGAGGATGCAAAAGCAGCCTACGAATGGTTACTGCAAAACGGCTATTCATCTAACGATATCTGTTTNNTTCGGCCGGTGGGGGCTTAACCCTGGCTTCGCTGCTTTATCTGCGCGATAAAAATATCCCTTTGCCAAAATGTGCTATCGCCCTTTCTCCCTGGACGGACCATACCCTAAGCGGCAATTCTTATCTGGGCAATAAAGATATTGACCCTATGCTTGTGGCTGAAGGCTTTCCGATCTGGAGCAAGCATTACACCGGTGAGGAGGACAATAAAAACCCATACATCTCACCCCTGTTCGGCGACCTCCATGGCCTGCCTCCAATTTATATCCAGGTAGGTGAAGAAGAAATGTTGCTGGACGACTCGCTACGTTTTGCCGAAAAAGCTAAGGCCGCCGGTGTTGACATAACCATTGAAGTTTACGCTGAAATGTTTCATGTATTCCAGGCTTTTTGGCGGGTATTATCCGCCGCCAAAAAAGCGAATATTAAGCTGGGAGAGTTTTTGAAGAAGCAAATGATTTAGCCGGTTAAATTGATGTTAAGGGCATGGTCTTTTTAGGGTGCTTTTTCCAATCGGCCCTTCTGCCTAAAATCAGCTTTACAATGCCCTTGTCAGTTGCAGGTGTTAATCCAAACATATAACCAATGTTTATTTCCCATACCGGCGAAATATCAATATCAACCACCGGCCCTATCTGATGTTGCTGCTGTGGCAAAGGGTCAGGCTTTTTAAAAGCACCAATGCCACCATAATATTCAAACCCCAGTTCCACCTGCGTTTTTTTTAAAAACTTATAACTCATCTTCACCGCCGGTGAAAATTGCGGGCCCGCATCGTGGTTTAGCCCCTGTATGGAATAATCCACTACCGGATTAAACGAAACATAAAAATTTTTGTATTCCTTATCAATAATGGGGCGTATTTCCAAAGTCCAGGTATCTTCACAATATTCTCTAAGCTGGTAGCCTACCTCGGTAGAAAGGCTGAGGCCAACAGGCCATTTCCATTTTTCAGGCACCCGGATGCGTGGCCTTATATGGTCGCCAACCCAATGCAATAAATAGTCCCCTTTATTGCCGCTCATAAATAAATAGCCGCCAATTTCAAACCATGGTGTAATACCCTGGGTTATCTCCACCGTTTCGTGCCAGGCATACTGGCTGGGCACCACCCCATTTACACGCTGAGTGTTCCCAAATACGGTTACATTAGAATGTAACTCAAACATGGTTGAATAGTTGGGCACCGTTTCAGACTCGTATACCTGTATTTCGTAATTATCCTGGGCATTACAACGCAATACTTCACCAAAGGCGAGCATAAAAATTCCAATAAATCTTACATTAAAAAATAGCATGTAACCAATGTTTCTGCTATACGCAATCATTTCAGGCAATTGGCTCTCTGTCAGGGCCGAAAGCTAAAAACAACTTTCGGTATTTAAAGTTTATTCTTTGCATCAATGGCCTAAATAAATCCTCAAATACTTCCGCGATAAAGCCAGAGTCTTATTTTCGCAGGCTAAATCAGTTATTTATGAGTAGTCATTTAAGCGAACAGGAATTAATACGCCGCGATAAGCTAAAGCAGTTGGAAGAACTCGGAATTGAAGCTTACCCTGCCCCTATGTTCGGGGTAAATTGTAATTCGCAACAAATCCTGAGTGAGTACGATGACGTAGCCAAAAACCTGCAGGACGTAAACATTGCGGGGCGAGTAATGAGCCTGACCCCAAAAGGCAAAATCACTTTCGCCAAAATACAGGACGAAAAAGGCAAGATTCAGCTGTTCATGAGTATTGACAATATTTGCCCCGGCGAAGACAAAACCCTGTACGAAAAAGTAATAAAACACATTTTGGATATTGGCGATATTGTTGGCGTTAAAGGCGAAGTATTTATTACCAAAACCGGTGAAACCAGCATCCGTGTAAAACACTTTCAACTATTAGCTAAGGCGCTGAGGCCTTTGCCGGTTGTTAAAGAAAAAGACGGCGAAACCTTTGATGCCTTTACCGACCCTGAACAACGTTTCCGTCAGCGTTATGTTGACTTGGTAGTTAATCCACAGGTGCGCGAAACTTTTATTAAGCGCACCGCCATGATAAAAACTATCCGCGATTATTTGAATGATCACGGGGCTATGGAGGTAGATACACCGGTATTACAAAACATACCCGGAGGTGCTGCCGCAAAACCCTTTATTACCCATCACAACGCGCTCGATGTTCCTTTTTATTTGCGTATTGCCAATGAACTTTACCTGAAAAGACTGATTGTAGGCGGCTTCGATTTTGTCTACGAATTCAGCCGCAACTTCCGTAACGAGGGTATGGACCGCACACATAACCCCGAGTTTACCGTGCTGGAGTTCTACGTAGCCTACAAAGATTATTTCTGGATGATGGACTTTACCGAAAAAATGGTAGAGCAGATTGCCATTGCCTTGCACGGAACAACCGATGTAATATTGGGCGATAAAACCATCAACTTTAAAGCGCCATTTAAAAGGGTATCTATTTACGATGCCATACTTGAATATACCGGTTTCGACATTTCAGCAATGGATGAAGAGCAACTTTTAGACGTTTGCAAAAAGCTGCATATTGAAACGGATAAAACCATGGGCAAAGGCAAGCTGGTGGATGAAATTTTCGGCGCCAAGTGCGAAGGCAATTTTATACAACCCACTTTTATTATTGACTACCCCGTTGAGCTAAGCCCCCTTACCAAAAAACACCGCAGCAAACCCGGTTTGGTCGAACGCTTTGAGCTAATGGTAAACGGCAAAGAAATTGCCAACGCCTACACCGAGCTAAACGACCCACTGGACCAGCGCGCCCGTTTTGAAGAACAAGCCAAACTACAGGAACGCGGCGATGAAGAAGCCATGTTTATTGACCACGACTTTTTACGCGCCCTCGAATACGGCATGCCACCCACTTCAGGTATTGGCATAGGTATCGACCGGTTAGCTATGTTAATGACTAACCAGGCAAGTATACAGGAGGTGTTGTTTTTCCCTCAAATGCGCCCAGAAGCTCAGGATTGAGGACTGGTAAGGGTTTCAGCGTTTTGAATTTTAGTTAGTCTATGGTTAGTCTATCATTTGCCATAAACGCCCTTATTTTATATTTCGAGTGGAACCGAGTGGAAAAGTTGGGCAAAAACAATATTCACTGATAACATTTTTTCACAAAAGAGGGGGCTTACTTAGCCCTTATCTTCTCTGATGAGCTGTTTAGGGATGCCAATCCCTGCATTTTAAGGGTAATGACCTATGCTAATTGATGTTTAATTTCCGTCCTAATACATACTCAAAAACAAAAATGAATTTGAAGGAATTGGATAGCAAAAAGTTGGCTGTGATTTGGGAGCATTGCACCGCCAATCCCGAACTGAAAGAAAAAGTCGAACAAGAACTAATCCTTCGCAAAGGCAATAGAAAGTTTTCAAAGGAGTATTTATACAGCATTAATCGGGTTGGCAATAAGGCATTAACCATTCACTTCATCCCGACAACACCAGGATATTTGAAATTCGGCAAGTCAATAACCGTTGACCTTATACTGGAGGATTCAGAAGCGGAACAAATGCATAAAACATATTCATCCCAACCTCCAGTGCGCACATATGGACTGGTTAAAGGCAAATCACTGATATATGGCATACTGTCTGCTGAGCAAGAAAAGGAACTTAAACAGATTGGCTTCGATTGCTCTGATATTGGTATGGTGGAATATGAAGCAGAATTGTAAAGAAAAGACCGATTTGGTTATGTAAATAAATGAGAAAAGGATGCTAACTAGGACCTTGACCGACCAAGGATTTTAAAGAAGGTGTATTTCATCGGTAGGAATATCTTCTCCTCTTACTTGTTTCCAAGTAGCGCTTTGATATTTTTTTCCATGCCCATCTAAACTGTAAAACAGTTCACGTAATTCTTCGCTTTTGGGAAAATCAGAAGAAGTGCAACAATATAATGTTTGAGAGGATTGCACAGCTTCTTCCATTCCTGAATCTAACTCATATATTATCTCTGACTTAAAATATTTCATCCTAATACTATGTTACGGTAACATAGCAAAATGGTTTACATGTAAAATACAGTATTGTATTATAGCATAACAAACAGGGTAGAATACCTCTTTATAGGTATTTAATACCCATCTTTGATACCAATAACCTAAGTCGCGAAATGAAAACCTATTTATTAGCTCTTTTCTTTATTATTTCAGCTAAATTTAATGCTATGGCACAGCTTCCCGAATTGCAAACCGTCCCGCATGTTGACGTTAAAAAGTATGCTGGCAAATGGTATGAAATAGCTTCATTCCCGCAGATATTCCAGAAAGGTTGTCATTGCACCACTGCTGAATATACCATGACCGATAAAGGCTATTTGATTGTTGAGAACAGGTGTAACAAGGATAGTATTAATGGAAAGCAGTCTTATATCAAGGGCAAAGCTTTTGTTGAGGAAAATTCAGACAATGCAAAATTGAAAGTGCAATTCTTTTTTCCGTTCAGAGCCAAATACTGGATTATTGATTTGGCAGATGACTATAGTTATGCTGTTGTGAGTCATCCGAATAGAAAATACCTGTGGATTTTATCAAGAACGCCCAAAATGAGTGATGTTGTTTATCAGCAAATATTATCCTGGCTGAAGGACAAAGGTTTTGACTTGACAAAGCTTCAGGTAACGGAGCAGATTTGAAAAAACATTAGGCAATACGCAAACAGTTACATCCGCTTAATGTGTTATAGGTCAAAATTTCCCTTTCCATTTTTCACCTTTATCTAATTTCATTCTTACATGAAACTTTCAAAGCATTCCACATGAATAACACTGTCTTTTCTAATCATGACTTCTATTTTTGGTATGATGCAGATTATAAAACCCTTTATATAGACCCTGTCACCACTTCCATGAAGCTTCCAATCTTTGATGAAAAGATTTCTCAAGCTATTTTAATTATACCAACCGATACGGACAAGTATCCAGTGATAGATGGAAGAAACTCGATTCCGATAGAAGAGACGATATACAGCGATATTCTTAAAATGACCTTCGGGGAGTTCTTTAATTTGCCTTGGACATTACCATGTAGAGCACTTTATGAGTATAGTTTTCAATTATCGAGTGGTAGAACAGTTGATAATTTGGGGCTCGGATTGTGTATGCGAAACACAACTATTAGTTTTGTGAATGAATCAATTAATAGTATTCTGCAATCGAAAATAAACTTAGATGAGTTCGAGCCCGAAAGATTTTATCAAGTTGAAGACCGCATTGTGAAACGCACAACCCATGTAACCAAGGATGCCATAGATTATGTTGCTTCTTTAAAGCTTCCTGAATTGTATGAATGAATTAATAGCGGTATTATTAAGACCAAATAAATAACTTCAAATCATGATAAAAATTAAATATTCAGCTGAAAACATTAAAGGAGAAAAGGTTGAATACTTCCTTGAAGATGTATTTGAAGCGAGGGAAAGGGCTGTAAATCAGATAAAAACATGGAAAGACTTGCATTTAGCTGAGCCCTCTTATAAAGGCTTAAAACTAAGCCTCAGCTGCTTCATCAATAACGAATTAACCAAAACACATTTTTTACTGAATGGCGAAAGAATGCATACTGAAGACATCATAATGGCATTGACTGAAGAACTTTCTTTCCTAAATGGTTTGGGTTATGAGCCGCAAACAGGAGTTGTAAAATTTAATGACAAAGACCATGAACATGTAGCAGATGACTTCATCACGCTCTATTATTTCACAGCAGCTAAATCCATATGAATGTTTTATCATCGTATAGGTAAAAATTGCATCCTCCACTTCTTAAATTGATTTGAAACTTATTAATATTGGAGTGTAGTCTGTTTATTATGAATAAAATAGAACAACTGAAAGAATTAAAAGCCTTGCTTGATGCAAATGCAATAAACAAGGAACAATACGATTTTCTTGTTGATGAAATTATTAAGGGGGAAAATAACGACGTTACTAATTCAGAGCTTGTAGCCTCCCCTTCTTCTACCCAAGCCGCAATTGAGCAATTCAATTCTGTGGTTATCGGTTCTAATGTTTGGATGACAGAAAATTTGAGGGTCAAGCGTTTCCGAAATGGGGATTTAATTCCAGAGGCATCTACATTAAATCAGTGGGCGGCGGCATTAAATAATAAATCACCAGCTTTTTGCTACTATGAGGACGACCCTGGGGACGAGGAAAAATATGGGTTGCTCTATAACTATTATGCTGTTATAGACAAACGGGGTCTCTCACCAAAGAGTTGGAGAATTCCAAGAAAAGAGGATTTTGATAGTTTAGTTATTTCATACCAAAATCAGGAGCAAGCTTCAAGAAATTTACGCTGCCGAGACTTGTGGACAAGGAAGTCTGATATTGAGGATGAGGATAAGCCATGGGGATGGCGTCCTATTATACAGGGAACTAATAAAAGTGGGTTTAATGCACGACCAGCGGGGGTATTATACATCAAAAGTGGAATTGAAGTCTTCGAGAACGATGAAGATTGGATTGAGCGTCCCTATTTTAATCACAAATTTATAGGAAAGGGATTTGCATGTGTATTTTGGGGAATCTCCGTTGGTGATAACGGTGAACCACTTGCAAATAAATACTGCGAATTGTTGTTTGAAGAGGATTGTAGAGTCTCTGTTCAATGGGGTGATATAAAAAAATTCGATGACAATTATTATTCAGTAAGGTGTATTAAAGATGTAGAAATTGATAAAAGTGATGATACAAGAATTACCAAAAGTGATAATACAAGTGATGCCATAAGTGACGATACAAGTATTGCCAAAAGTGATGATACAAGTCTACATGATTTTCAGTTAGGACTACCAGATATTTTCGAAAGAAGTATAGGCAATGACTTAATTATTCAATCAATCATTCAAAAATACCAGGGGGAAAAAATTTTCGTATTAACACCCCTAATAAGGGCTAAAAAGGGACATTATCATGAACTTCTTAATACAATAAGAAAACAGGGTTTTTTCAAAGTCCGAATTGATGGAAAGATAGAAGAATTAGTCTTCAAAATACCTTTAGACAGAGAAAAAACGCATGATATAGAAGTAGTTATAGACACAGTAGAAGTAGGTAATGCGCAGAAACAGCTTCTGAATGAATCTATAAACAGGGCAAGGAAATTGTCAAAGTCAATGAAATTATCAGAAAGAACAATAATGATTATAGAAATCATATCAGGTGATTAGAATAGTTAGCAAAAGAGAGTTATACGATGTAATCACACGGGAGTTGTATATTTTCATCTGAAAGCCTAATTTTAATTAAAAATTATTATGCAAACATTTTACGGCAAAATAAAAATTAAGGAAAAAGGTCAACAATTTGAAGTTGAGGCTAAAGCTTCAAGTCCGCAAGCTGCGAAAGCAATAATTGAAGCCCAGTATGGAAAAGATAAAATAGTTTGGATGAAACATATGGCGAGTAGTTAATACTGTTGAATTATCGAAAAGCCGAATTATTAATGGAGAAATTCTGGACTCAATACGGTATTACTGATTTTTTTCTTGCCGTTAGTTGACCATAGATTATATCTGCTGTTTCCATTGGCAAAAGTCCAGTTGTATTAATTTGATATTCCGAGTGATATTTTATTTTCAGAAGGTCATCGTTTAACTTTTTGCAAATTCCGAAATCACGGAACTCTGGGTCTGAACGTAAATCCAATCTTCTTTTTAACTCCTCATCAGTGACATAAAGTCCAAATAGTTTGATAGATAGTTTTTTGTCGAGTTGATAAAGGCTTTCGAGGTATTTAATAATCTTATCACCACTGAAGGTATCAACGACAATTACAGGACTAAAACCTAATTTAAAAAAGTCATAAACTAACCCTGTTGACACCTGCAACAAATCAATGTGCTCCTTCTGATTTTTCCAGTCAACGGAAATTACCATTTGGCGCAAGGTGTCCACTTCCAATTTCACGCCTTTAGGGAAAAACTGGGATAAGCTTTTCGCCGTCTGAGACTTCCCCGAGCCAGGAGCACCTCGAATAATTATAATGTCAACTTTGGGGTCTTGCATTAATTGAAAAGAAGGGTTTGTGGTTTGTTACATGACATGTTTTTGCAAGGGAGATTGCACGTCTTCATAATCTTAGAAACTTGAGTTGAGCGTTTTGTGCAAAGTATCTCAATAATATCCTGCTTCGCAATATTACCCAATGGCTCTTTTGCTAATGGAATTCTACGATGGTCAAAACACTTAACAACATCACCATTGGGATAAACGCAGATGTTCTTCCGCGCTGCGCAAGGCGTATCATTATCATAATTGACTTCTACAGTTGAAGATGGATTATGCCAATTGTAAGCACCAAAGTCCTGATAGAACTGTGTGTTGTGCTGTATACCATGTTGCTTGCACCACTCAATCACTTTTGGAATTTCTTCTGCTGATTCTTTTGAAAGCACTGATTGTATTCTCAACTGGTCGCCCAATATTTGCTTCGCAAGCATAATCTTGGGCATTACGATTTCGAAGTTCTTTTTGCCTCTGAATTCATTCCATTTCTCTCTTTCAACCGAATCGACTGAGATAACAAGTATGTGTCCAAGTGCTTTATATCTGGTTAAGAATTCTTCGTCCAGAAATCTTGCATTTGAAACTATTACCATCGGAACACTCAACTTCTTTGCTTCTTCGGCAATCAGCATTACATCAGCTTTGAATAAAAGTGGTTCGCCACCCGTCAAGGTAACCTGGTATAAATTGTGATGAAGTCTTTTCAGGCAATTAATGAAATGGGAAATCATTAGATGTTGCTCTTTGGGTTCTGGTTTTTCCCATATTCCGCATTTCGGGCAACGGTCATTACAAGCATTTGTAATCATGTAAATTAATTCGTTCCCCTTCACCCCGTAAAATCTCCTGATGGGAGTTTTATACCATCTGTAAATGCTCCATTCAATGGTCTTCAACATGACCATAGGAACAACTAAAAGCGGATTCTCAACGCGCTTCGCAAATGGACGTATCTCTCCAAGGTAATCATTGATTACATG
>PMXD01000355.1 GCA_003165895.1 Bacteroidota bacterium
ATTGCTATTTGTTTCAGGATTTTGTAAATGAGAAATCAATTGAGCTACCAGCGGATGAAGTGGACGCAATTATTAAGAAGATAGAAAAAATTGCAAATATAGAAGGCTGGCGGTTTTATAAGGGCAAAAAACTTGGATATAAAACTTTGCTGCCGGATTTNNTTTTTTATGGAACAGAAACTATTTAGCAAAATTAAAAAGCAAATTGAAAATTTGTTTGAACCGGGATTGAAGATGCAATTTTGCTGCATTGCATATCCCATGAGAACACAATGGGCGAACAATCACATTCCAAGGTTTTATATAAAATTTGACGACAAAATAATTTGGGACTTTCCAAAAGATTTCCCCGAAGTAAAGCAACTTCATTGGGCTTATTGGTGTAGGAGTAATGGAATTATTGACCTTGTGCGCGAGTATATTGATACACCGGTTGGTAGGTTGTTGCAGAAAAAATTCAATGGAGATACGCAATATTTTACTGCGCAATATCTATGGCAAAACACACAAGAGACGTGCAAGGCAGATTATAAACTTACCGATATTTTTAAAGCAGCCGACCGACGATTTGGGAAAGAAAAACTTTTAGCATGGGCAGAAAAAATTAAAAATCCCATTGTAGATAGAATTCTTGATGTGCGTTTTAAAACGGTACTGCGGCTTGTTGAAGTGCCGATAATCGGATATAGGCTTAATGATATCGGGCATATTCGTTCAATAGAATTTCGTTCAGATTGCATGTATTTTGACATGACATTGCTGGGAATAAGGATTTTGAAGCTTCGTCCAAATTTCGTGTTGAATAAAAATACACACCTGTGGATTTCGGAAACCAATACAAAACTGCCGCTTATTAAGTGTGTCGGCTTACCACCAACTTATAAAGTGACTAAAAAGAATGGCGTACTGCTTCAACTTTATTTTCCGCTACCGCCAAATTGGAAGCAACTTGATTTTATCAATCTTATCGAGGATGAAAACGATTCTCCTAATTGCATAAATCAGTACAAAATTTCTTTAACGGGGCTTTAATGGTCATTATTTTCCTGAAGAGGCCGACTCTGATTTCGGACGCCCCTGAACGTAGTTACAATATACTCCTCCTTTCAAAAAGCGGGTATCTTTACCCGGTTTTCAAAAATCCCCAGCCATGTCGACCATTATGGAAAGAATACATACGCTAATCATTGACAAGTTAAACGTGGAAAAAGACCAGGTGACTCCTGAAGCGCGGTTTGCTACTGACCTGGGTGCCGATTCATTGGATGTTGTAGAACTCCTTATGGATTTCGAAAAAGAGTTCACTATTGCTATCCCGGACGAAGATGCTGAAGGGATAGAAACAGTGGCGCAAGCCGTTGAATACATTGAAAATGCAGTCAGCCATACTGAATGACAAGATTCACCAAGGGCGGCCCAAATAAAATGAACTAATCCAGCCAACTGAAGTACTTCGTCTGTTTGGGATTGTTTTGTTTGCGCGAACTTGAAATGTTGCCACATCATCCTTCGTGAGCAAAAACTATTTGAGATGATCAGGAGAACCTTCTTGTGGAAATCTGATTTGTTGTCTCTTTTGCATCCAGTTTTTGTCCTAATTTCGCTCTTTCGGAATTTGACAATAACTCGAGCTGAAAAGGTTTAAGACAAGATCTGCGGATTCCGCCATGAAATGCCTGTTTTGTTTTTTTTGAAACAATATTTTTGAAGAGACTCAATGGGCTAGCCCGTGCCCAGTTAACTTATGCCATCCTAACAAAAAGTCTTTATCCACAAGTGAATTTATTTAGGTTACCATTGCATTTTTTTATCGTAAAAAGGTGTTTACATGTCCAAACATGTTGAAACACAGCAAGATATGTTCAGACATTCTCAGACATGTCCAGACATGTGTAATAATTCGTTGTAAATAATGACATCGCTTCAGAGTACATTCGTAAAGGTAAATTAATACCTCCATACAAAACGCCAAGGTGGTCTTTGATAAGTCTTGCGCCAGTACATCCATTTTATTCGTAAGCAAACGGTGTAGACCGTATCGTGAGGGAATCTTCGATCCTTTATGTTTGCGCAAAACAATTTTCATGCGCAACCTCTCTGAAAAATACTTTCCGTTAATGGAAAAACATCTGAAAAGTAAGTTCTGTGCCAAGGGTTTTTGTAAAAACAATGGTATCAATATCAAAACACTTTATTACTGGAAGAAAAAGTATCGTGAAAGTGGAAACAAATCAGGCAACCAGTTAATCAAGGCTGGTTTTACCGCATTGTTAGTTGTGGATGTGGCCAAAGAAACGGAAGTAATTATTCAATACCCTATGGCACCTGCCTCATATTATCAGGCACATCGGATGCCACTATGGTAAAGCAATTTATTCCGGCCTTTANNCGGATTAGTAACTAACGAACTCCCAAAGCCACTCACCACCGGTGATGTGTTTATGTTCATCAATAAGTCACTTAACGGCATTAAACTTTTAGTATAGGTAGAAACATCTGCAAGCCTGGCGCAGGAGCGAAGGCTGTGGCCCTCTATGAGAAGGTTAATAATCTGTGTTCTTTTCTCTACCATAACAGAGAAAAAGAATCATTTTCAGCAGATTCCCTTTTTTCAAAATCATTCTTTGACCCTTGGGTGTTGGGTAGGTCAAAATTAAAATTGAGATCTCCGGGAAGTGTAATGTTATTTTTTCGGCAAAGCTCAAGGAGGTGACTAATTTGTTCTCTTTGCAATGACATTTGTTCGGAATCAATCTTCATTTTCTGTTCATACTCATACAGTTTTTTCCTCGCGGCACTAAGTTCTTGGATTGTAAAAGCTAGTTCATCTATATCGTAGAGCCAAGCCAAGAATAAGGAGCGACCCTTTTCGCTTAAATCCTGAGAATGCGCAAAGCATTTTTCCACATATTCATTTTTTTCATGGGCACTCAGCATGACGCTTACACGTTCATTCCGTGGTTGAAAGCTGGTTGATTTNNTTATAACCTCATACTCCATCTCACTCAATTTGCAATAACGAACATTCATGATTTACGGGTTTTGATTTTTAAAACTGATCTTTCAGAAATATAGTTTTCAGCCTGCTCGCTGATTGGGGTAAATTTTTTACTGGTCATCCACGCAAGTATCTCCTCCCTTTTAAACCGAACTGGTTTAAGCTTAGGATTTTTATGATACGGAATGGCCTTTTTGAAAACAAGCTGCCGGATATAATCCGGTTTATACCCCGTTAAAATTGCGCACTCCTTGACATTCATAAAATCCCCGGAAGCAGGATTTGCAGGTATTACTTTCAGCATCGCCTGCTTGCCATACCTTTCATCCAGGTCAGATATTATTTCACCCCAGGTCAACTCATTTAATCGTTTATTAAGGCCTATCATAATGCCGCTTATTTAATGATTGCAAAGATAGAGATGAGATGTTAGCCGGAAAAGCCAAATGATTGTCCGGAGTCGGATTCAGCGTAATCTCGTAGAGAACGTTAAGTATTTATACAGGTACTTGGGTTGCGCTCGTTAAGTTTCAGGTGAAAGCGTAGAGTTTAGGAATTTGCTCGTTAAGTTTTGAAGCAAATCGTTTGGTTTGAAAATCAGCCATTCAGGTTTTAGATGCCGGGCTTGATTCGCTTTAGGTTACCAAACGGGCAGGCAAATAAGTGCTTAAAGCAAATTTCATCTTTGCGGGCATTTTTCCTTTTATATTACTACTCTCGTTCCGGAACGCATCTTCACCCGACAATGCTTTTTCAAAGTCAACAATATAATTTGCAAAAAAGCTGAGCACTTTACTTTTATGATGGGAGGTGGTGTGATACCTTAAAAATTTGCAGATGCAAAATGCAACAATTGATTTTGGAAATATCAGGGAACAATTCATTTTGTATTTCCTTACCGGAATATTCGGAATGGCCAAGCCATATTTGAATATTTCGTTGAACTCGCTTTCTTGCAAAAACGTAAGCCCCTCTTTTGACTTTTCTTTATACAGAAAAGAGAAGAAGCTAATTATCTCTTCTTTCGAGAAATTGCCATCAATCTCTTTATAACCATCCGGAAGGGCCTCTTCGACCAGTAAGGTACCGGTTACAGGATTTCTTTCCGATTTTACGTCTGGGGATGTTTCCTCCGGTACCAATTCGTGAATATTAATTTCCCGAGTCACTTCATTTAAATGACAAACTTCGCTTGTTAATGCAAGTTCATTAATGCCTTCGTGGATTTTATCCTTTGCTCCGGTGTTTACATTATCCTGGGAACCTTCAAGCAACTGGGTAATATCCGCATTTTCTGCTTCCTTTTCTATTCTTCCTTTATCGCATGGGTTCTTCCCTTTTTTGGGCCGGAGTTTTGCTTTTCCGGTGGCAGCTTTCTTTTCCATTTCAGAAAACCACTCATTAACAACTGATATTATTTCATTGTCTTTTTTATCCGGATATTGCCGCAAGCTTATTTTTATAAACTTCTGGAAGTTTGCCAGGTTGTTTTTAAAATTTGCTTTTAGCTGATATATCAGAAAATTTTCCAGATAAATTAAGCCATCGAAATATTGACGAAGCTTTAAAATAAACAGGCGCTGAAATGCAATCGCATTATGTTCTGTCAACTGTATCTTACAGGATTCCGCCATATCATAAATATGGCCTTTGGACATGAAAACATCGATTGGCAGGCAGTTATCATCTCTATTATGATACATTTTTCTATACTTATTGGCATTATCATTTTTTTCGGAAACATGTACTAAAGGTTCATGCTCTGCGAGAATGAAAAAATCTTGTAAATCTTCATACAACTTGTTTATCAGATGCCTGTTCCTGTTTTCGGCAATGGCAGTTGAATAGCAGTTCTGCTCATATCGCCAAATGTCAGCAGCATCAATGTCATAATTTTTATGCATAGTAAAAAGCATGGAGATTGCGGACGAATTTATAAAGATGGCATTAAATCAGCCGCCTTTTGTTTTACTTCATCTATAACTTCAGCATATATCTGAGTGGTACCTATTTTTGAATGCCCCAACATTTTGCTAACTGTATATAAGCCTACTCCAGACGTCAGCGCAAGAGTGGCAAAGGAGTGACGACCTACATGGATATGCACGTTCTTATCCAGTTTCGCTTTCTTGGCCCAGGCTTTAAGTTGTGTATTTATTTTCCGTTTTGGCGGGACATGCGCGAAAACCAATTCTTGCTTTCCCTTCATTACCTTAACCTGTTTTTTGCTAATGGCTGGCAACAGGCTCAAAGCCTGCGCTGAAAGAGGAAGGTAATGAGTTTTCACATTACCCTGCTTCACCTGCGTATATGTCAGTGTTCCCTCTTTAATATCTGTCCATTTCATTTTCATCAGGTCACTCAACCTTAATCCGGAAAAACAACTGAAAAAGAAGAAATGACGGACACAATCATCGAAAGCAGTGTCGTTTAGAGACCTCAGCTCATTGAGAGTAAGATATTCGATTTTACTTTGAGTCTCAGCCGGTATATCACCACCCAGCCCACGTTTGAGATGGTGGAATGGGTTTGTTTGAATGACTTTATCTTTAACTGCTTGATTCAATACTGCGCTGATACGTGACAAGTACATTCGCAAACTGGATGTGCTTAACTCCTGAGTTTTCAAAAATCCAATAAAATCTTTTAAATACTTTTCATCCAATACCTTAAATGGAAGCTTTTCAGATTTGTTGAATTCAATGAGATAGGTAAGCACATATTGATAGGTTTCCGAGCCTCGCTGTGTGGCTTGTTCACGATAATATTGTATAAAATCCTGTTTGCTTGATTTGGGAATGAATCCCGCGATACTCTCTTTTATTTGAATAATGCGCTTTGCTTGTATTGCTTTGGCTAATTCCCAACTTTCCTTATCTTGCTTGAGTACATTTTTGTTTTCCGGTTTCAGGTAATCTTTGGATACATAGAGTTTGAGGTATTCTTTATATCGATGTCCCTCGTTATAAATATCAAGAAACAGTGAATAACCTTTTTTATCAATGCCTTTCGTTCTGAGAGTGACTGATGCCATAACTGTATTTTTTAGGGAACAAATCAGGGACAAAAATACAAAAAAAGGACGGTAGTTTATAACGGAGACTAAAATAAAAACGCATTTACATATCACCTACTTAATTGAAAATGATAGTATTATGTTACTTGTGGTTAGTTTGTATTATTTATGATTATATCTCGCCCCTTCCGTCCCCGAAACGGGGAAACCAAGGCAGAAATGCAGACCCAAAAGGCGAAGCGGTTCTCCCGTTTCGGGAGTTAGAGGGTTTGCGTAGATGCATTTTGAATCTTCCGAACAGCTATGGCGTCCCCGCCAACCGGTTTCTGCTACGTGGTGACAATTAGATATGCACCCTGGTTGCTGATAAAAGGGGTAATGCCAGATACCTTTGCTATATTTGCCGCAGGGGATAATTTTACTAATCTGGGAGGATTATAGAAAATTATTGTGCTACGATGAATGAAAGATTTGAAGAGCAAACTACCATTTTTATAAGTATTGTAAAATGGATAGTTTTAGCTGTTATTATTGGTATCCTGGTAGGGCTTTCTACCACTCTTTTTCTTAAAATTTTAGGTTGGACTGCGGGCTATACTGCTCATTACCCTTACTACTACCTGGCTATGCCGGTTACGTTTGTAGTGTGTACCCTGCTTATCAATTACCTGGCCCCGCAAAGCAAGGGCCATGGTACAGAAAAAGTAATCGAGGCCGTACACAAACGTTCAGGCCGTGTGCAGGTATCGGTTATTCCTATAAAACTATTTACCACCATTATTACTATTGCCAGCGGCGGCTCGGTTGGTAAGGAAGGGCCCAGCGGGCAAATAGGCGCCGGGCTGGCATCTCTGTTTTCTGATATTTTCAGGTTGACAGATGCCGACCGGCGAAAGCTGGTGATATGTGGTATCAGCGCAGGGTTTGCTGCAGTTTTCGGCACACCTATTTCAGGTGCTATTTTTGGTTTGGAAGTCCTTTATGTAGGGGCCATTATGTATGATGTAATGCTGCCATCTTTTATTTCGGGCATTATTGCCTATCAGATTTGTGTCAGTTTCGGCATCACCTATTTTCACAGTCACCTTACTTTTATACCTGTTTTTTCCAACTCGTTTTTCCTGATAGTGGTGTTGGGTGGCATTTTTTTCGGCTCTGTTTCTTTTTTGTTTATTGAATCGTTCAGGTTGGTTGAAGACCTGGTAGCCAAATGGAATGTGAACGAGTACCTGCGAAACCTGATGGGCGGCCTGGCTTTGGTAGCCCTCATATTTCTTTTATCAGATAAATACGCTGGCCTTGGTGTTGGAACCATTGAGCGCCAGCTTAACGGACAGGAGTACGCCTTTTGGTATGATTTTCTTTTTAAAATGCTGTTTACCATTATAACCCTCAGTTTTGGTGGCAGTGGTGGGGTAGTGACGCCCATGTTTTTTATAGGGGTAACGGCCGGCAGTTTTTTTGCGCAAATATTGCATGTAGACAATGCAACATTTGCTGCAATTGGTATGGTAAGTTTACTTTCAGGCGCGGCCAATACCCCCATTGCTGCCAGCATTATGGGCCTCGAGCTTTTCGGGCCTGTTGTAGCACCCTATGCTGCAATTAGTTGTGTTATCGCGTTTTTAATGACCGGCCACCGCAGTATTTACCCATCTCAAATTCTTTCCATGAAAAAGGCAGCCAGTGTAAATGTAAATGTTGGGAACGAAATGCATGACATAGAAACTTCTGTCAATTCAAAAGCAAGATGGAGATTGTACAGGCCCTGGAAGTTTTTTAAATAAAGCCGCCACCAATAATTATAAACCGGTGCTTCCCATTAGTATTCGAAACATGCAAAAGTGCCAACAGCCGGCCTCAGCCGCCCCTCGCTTCGCTGGGGCACCCTCTCCATCGCAAGCGATAGAGAGGGTACAGGATAAGCTAATATTGGCCCATGTTTCCAGGCTTCGAACAGTAGTGGGCGCTACCCACTGTTTTTGCCATCAATACTTCCAGAAAGTAACTATCATACCACCCGTAATTACAAATAACCCGCCTGCTATAATTGGCAAGGTGGGCAAAGTTTGAAAAGCAATAAAATTGATTACCTGCCAAACAAGAAATAACGTAGCTATGTATAGCCCAACTACCTGTCCAAACTCAACCGGTGCTAAATTAATTGCGAAGCCATATGCAAATAACAACGCTGCGCCAAAGCACATAATACATGTTCGCATTAAGCCGGTGTGTTTATAAAGCGCAGTCCTTAGAGGCTATTAAAAATTAAAATAAAATGCAATTTAACACAAAGAACACAAAGGAAAATGCCAATACAAAGNNCTTTAATTTTTAACAGCTTCTTACTACCGCGTCTCCGCTAACTTCAAAAATGGCCGCAATAAGAATAAAAACAATGGGATGTAAACTTTGTATGCCTTTTATCATGTGCTGTGTGTTTGCGCTGCTAATTTAACTATACCTGCAATCTGTTTAGCAAAGCAAAAAAAGAAAGGGGCCGAAGCCCCTTTCCATCACCCATAAAAACAAAATCCGATGAAAAGAACGATGTGTTACTGCTTGACCAGCAACTTAAAGAATTGGTCAAGCTGCGGTAATATGATAATGCGGGTGCGGCGGTTTAATGCGCGGCCCTCCTTATCGTTATTCGAAGCGAGGGGGATATACCCGCTTCTTCCCGCAGCCGACATTCTTTCCGGCCTGATGCTATATTGAGTTTGGAGGATTCTGATTACTGAGGTAGCGCGCTTGGTACTTAAATCCCAATTATCCGCTATACAATCTGTATGTATTGGAACATTGTCGGTGTGGCCTTCTACCATAAAGTCCATATCGGGATATGCATTCAGCACTTTAGCTACCTTACCCAATACCTTTTTAGCAGCATCGGTAACGTTGTACTTACCGCTGTTGAATAACAGCTTATCTGATATATCTATATACACTACGCCCTTTTCAACTTTAATGTTGATGTCTTTATCGTTAATGTCGTTCAAGGCGCCTTTCAGGTTCATCACTAATTCCATGTTCAATGAATCCTTACGGGCCATTGCTGATTGAAGGCCATGGATATAAGAGTCTTTTTCACCTAATGTTTCTAAAGATTTCTTAACGCTCTCTGCTTGTTTACCTGACATAACTGAAAGATCCTGAAGTGTGGTAAGTACCTGCGCCGTATTTTGAGTGGCATGGTCTAACTGCTTTTTAAGGTCGTCAACCTGTGCCTGTAAGTTAGTTGCACGGTTTGATAACTGGTCTTTATCAGCCTGCGCCGAGCGCAATGCTTCTTCGCAGTTTTTATCAGCATCAGCCGATTTCTTATACGCCGAATTTAACGAGTTGAATTTTTTAGATGTAACACAGGATGAAAACGCCGAGAGAATAATAAAGGCGATAAGGATTTTAAATGCTTTCATAGCTCTTGATATTGTTTGGAACAAAATATTCTTCGTTCTAAATGCAAGGCAAAGCTATGGGACAATTTATCGGCCACATGGCATTTATTATTTGATGTGTGGCACTTTTTATGCTTTTACTTTTTTTGGCAATTACCAGTGTGTAAGCGTTTCTTTTTTGATTTCGCTGCGAAATGCAGCAGGGGTAAGCCCGCTGTACTTTTTAAAGAACCTGCCGAAATAGCTATTGTCTTCAAAGTTAAGGTCGTAAGCTATTTGCGCAATGGTACTGTCAGAGTGGGTAAGCAGCCGCTTGGCCTCCAGCATCATCCGGTCACGTATCAGCTCACCTGCTGATTTGTCTTTACGCTTTTTGCAGATGGTGTTTAAGTAATTGGCAGTTATATGCAATAGCTTTGCGTAATCATTTACGGAATGCAGCGTACGGAAATTTTTATTTACAAGCGCTTCAAAATCCCTGAGTAACTGATTAACACTATCTTTTTCTTTTACAATTGGAATAGACTGCTCGTAAATACGGGTAAGCTCGAACAGCAGTATATTGATATAAGAACGGATAATATTCTGGCTGTAACTATGATGGTGAATATGTTCTTCCTCAATGTTTTTGAATGTATGTTGCAAATGGGCGGCAATATCTTTGTCAAGGTCAAGGAAGGTATGCTGATACGCCGTATTGAAGAACAGATAGGCCCTCAATTCCTGGTATTGCAGGGTAAGCGAAAAAAACTCCTTGGTAAACAGAATTACAAAGCCCCGTACGCCTTCAAAAGATTTCCAGGCATGTACTTGCCCGGGAGCAATTAAAAAAAGACGTTGAGGCTTTAATTCGTAATCCTGAAAATCTATAACATGGTGCCCGGTACCGCGGGTTACAAAAAATATGGCAAAGTGGTCGTGGCGGTGCGGATGCTTCAGGTGGTCTATATCGCTTACAAAGTATTCAAAGCGGTAAAACTCAAAATCCTTTTCAACAGCGGCATTTTTTATCTGCGCAATTTTATACGAGGGGATGTTTTCGCTCTTCTTCATTTATGCCTGCATGGTTTCCGGCAAAAATACTCACTTTTAAGCGCGCCAGCTGTGGCATTAATTATCTGGTTTATGGCACTTTTTACCTGTTTGCAAAAGGGGGCCAGAGCCTTAACCACAGGAAAAATTATACCGCCCCAAAGGTATTTTACTTCACTAGGAATAAAGGCGGCTTAGCTGCCTATAAAGTATCCGCTACCGTTAACCGTATAACCACTCCCGTTATTAAATCCAATACTGCAAAAGGTTACGGTAATTGCTGAACCGGATACTATTACTGATACATTACCATTATAGCCGGCATAACTAAGGCCACCTGCAGTCTGATAAGAAAGGTAACACTGATTATAATTCAGGTTACTATAGCTGTAGTTGCTTACGCTGTATACTGAACTGGTGGTTGGCTGGTTTTGAAAGTAGATATAAAAGTAATCGCCATTGTTGTCCTGAAACGAAATCTGGTAGTAGCCATTAAAGGTTGAGTTCTGGCTTGAGAAGAAATAAAACTTAGAGGCGGCCGTTCCGGACAACTGAAATGAATCGCGCCCCAAACCGCAGGTTGTAATGCCGGGAGTAACGGTAAATTTGGTGGTGTCACTGCTACAGGTTGCCGTTTGAGCAATTACCGACCAGGTGCCATAATAACTAACACCACCTACCGGAGTTAAAGAAATTGAAGCCCCGGGTATTTGAAAAGTAGGGCCAACCCATACATAAGTAAGAGAAGGATTAGGAGCTAATACACTTAAATTCAGTGTATCCTGGAAGCCAAGTTGAATGTTTTGAAATGCCAGCGCCGGAGCAGGAGGTGCATTTGGGCAAATGTTTACGGTCTCAACCTTAATACAGGAAGAGAATAATAAAAGCACCGTAAAAATTGTAATGTATTTTTTCATGAAAGACTGTTGTTAGTTTAAAAAGCCAGCACCCCAAAGCCCAGGTATAACTGCAAAAGATTTCTTAATGCAACATCGCGGTAAATGGTTGTCTTTTCTGTCCCCATTTCGGTAGCCAGATTATATATACCCAATGGCACACTAATATTGCATCCCAGGTCAAGAATTATCCTGTTAGCCACTATATAATTGCGGCCGCCGCCTATTATAAATCCCCCGTAATTGGCTATTCCCCTGAATCCGGTCGGAGAAGATGCGGGTGACTGAGACTGGATATCACCCCCCTGAAAAGCCGTTGCTTCATTATCAACTACGTGCTGATAGTAAACCCCGAAACTTGCGTACCTGCCAAAAGGCGCTATAAAACCTGCCCTTTTAGGAAAAAGTTTTACCATAAAAGCTGCTGTTTGCCCGGTAAACCTGCCTTTGTAATCAGTATTAGTATAATCCGTTCCTGAAAACTGCTTAACTTCTGCCGGGGCATTATAAGTCATATAGCAGTACTTAACGCCTACAGAAACCTGCCTGGTTACCACATAATCTAAAGATACATTGTTATAGAGCATAGGTAAGGCACCGGTGCGGCCAACTACCGCCGGCAACATAATGCCGGCATCGTATTTTACCGAAAATTTAAGCCCCATATAACCGGGTACCTCCTGGCCATACGAAAGGATATATAGAAAGCCTGATATAATTAAGAGGTTGAGTTTTTTCATTGCCATTATTTTCAACTTTTTTTATGGGTAGGGGTTTTAACCTGGTTCAGCATATCATACAATTGGGAATTGAGCAGCGATGCACTGGCCCTGTTTTTAATTTCACGGAACGTTGACATTTTTATTTCATCCGTATTTACATCATAAATAATGGTGTATAGCATAGTGTACTGGCGGTTTCCGTTTTTAAGCGCAACAGCACCGGTCCACATAAAATAACCGGTTCCGTATTTTTTAGCTAAATCCTTTACCCTGGCCCGTTCTATATAAGGAACTTCAACATCGTTCTCGTGACTAAGCCTTTCAGAAATATAATCTGACATAACAGCAACATCGTTTAATTTTTCGGCCTCACCGGCATCCAGGTTTTTGGTATTCAGCACCTCGGCGCCAAGCTTTGCCCTTTTTGCGTTGAGCTTTAAACGCTCTGTAAAATCAACCCGTCCCTCCTCACTTTCTATATACTTGTATTTTTCTTTATTCCTTGAATTCACCATGGCAAACTCAGGGTCCACAATAACTATTTTATTTATTCCCAGCGTGTAAATGCGGTTTTTCCAATAAGTGATTTTTTTTCTCTGGTACGAATCATTGTCATCTGAAAAAGTTACAATTAACCTGCTGCTGCTTGTTATCTGTTTGGTGGAGTCTTCCATATTTGCAAAATCCTCTTTAAACCATTGTTTACCCATATAATCAACAAATGCATAGCGGGTAAATATGGAGTCGTTCTCAGCGTGTTTTACATCTACCACATGTTGCGCCCTCAGCTTTTCGTATTTCGATTTTGGCGCATCATAATCTGCCGTATCAGGCTTTGCTGCTGCGGCCACAGCTTCCAACGAATCCTCTTTGGCAGGTATATGCTTTACATAAGGCTTAGTGCTAAAATCATCGTAATGCAGCCTGTTCACTTTTACCAGCGAGTGCATCAGGTTTTTATAAAGCTCTTCAATTTCATTATCGTTAGGGTAATCGTTCTTTAGTTTAGTGGCGTAAGCAAGCGCTACAACATTTAACGCCCCGTTTTTCATGGAGTCTAGTTTGTAAGTCAGGTAGAAAAGGGCCTGCCATTTCCCTTCTACGCTATCCGAGTCGTAATGAATTTCCCTGAACTTATCGCTATTTGAGTATTGGGCCAGGCCGGCCAGGCAAAAGGCCACATTTTTTTTGAGGTATAAATTGTTGGGGTATTTTTTAAGCAACAGGTAAGAGGTGTAAATACCTGATTCGTAATGATTATGCAGGGTATACAAGCGGCATATCTCAAAGCGCGATATTTCCCTGATGTTATCGAATTGCTTTTCACCTACCAGAAAATCGGACTTGCCTGTGTTATCTGCATCTTTAATACCGCCCAGCGTTTTTTCTCTTCTCGAGGCCACACTTGGGTGGGTGCTTCGCGGGTCGTCATCCATGATATCCTTGGTATCAATCTGCTGGGTATTTGTTTTATAAAAATCATTGGGAAACTTCATGGTTGAATTTTCCAGAAAATTTTTGTCAAACTTAATATCATCAAATGGCAGATATGCATATTTAAGCACATCATAAACCCCAATCAAATGTTTTGTGCTGTATTTGGATTTCAGGAAAATTTCAAGTCCTTTTTGGTCGGCCTCTTTTTCTTCTTCTTTTGAAAATGCGCAGCGGGCAACTATCCTTTCTTCTAAAGCCAGCTGGCCATAAGCACCCCTTCCCTTCTGTATCTTATCCTCTTCCACGTATTCCTGTATAGCATGTTTCTCCCTGTAATGTATGGCCTCATGGCAAAGTATAAAGGCCAGTTCGGCTTCGTTTTCAAGCTGTGCTAATAAGCCGGTGGTAACCAGCACAATGCCCTGATTAGTGGAAAAAGCATTAACCGCAGTAGATTTATAAACATAGAACCTCAGTTCCTTTCGCAAACCCGGCTCGCTCACAAGCGCATTATCAGCCACGCCGTTAAGGTAGTTAGTTAACTCATCGTTAAACAGCACCTTTCCGCTCAGTAAAATATCATCAATGGCAAAATTGGTAGATAGCAAAAAACTCTCCTTTATTTTACGGCTGCTTTTATTTTCTTTCGAAGACAACTTGCTTTTGGCCTCTTCGTATTTTTTGGAACTGAGGGTTACAAAATCAGGGGGAAGCGCGCCTGTTGAAGTTACCGGTTTATAATCGGTATCAAACTGGGCAGTTAACCGTAGGGCCGAAAGAAAAAATATTATTGTGAGAGAGTAGAGTTTTAGCATCCGCCTTAATTTAAACCAACAAATTATCAATATGGTGTCAAATAAAAAATAAATAAACTGATTTGAAAATTTTTAAGTAAAATATGTTTGAAAGCGGGGGCGTTCAAATACAGGCAATACCTTATGAGTAGCAAAAAAGAGTGTAGGACAAATGCAGCAAGCTGGCTTTTAGTGACCGGGCGTGCCCTGCGCAAAACCGCAGGGAGTTTATCCCGCAGCTTTGTGCGGGAGGCTATTCGCAGAATTTATCCCGATTCTTTATCGCGTGTGCGCCAACCTAACTGTAGCAAAAAGCACCTGTAACTATTG
>PMXD01000364.1 GCA_003165895.1 Bacteroidota bacterium
CTAATGCCCTTTGCTGCCTATTTCTATTTTTGTCGGACAATACAGGTTGTGAACAAATAATTAATGCACTTCTTAAAGAATTTTCTTGTTGAATTGAAAACCTTTCATAAATTTGAATCACATTCTATAACAAATCCTGACAGTATGCGTCTTTTTACTTTCTCCTCCAAGTTTACATTACTGGTAGCTGCTATTGTTGCAACGTTTAGTGCAACAGCACAAGATTTGCACTTTTCGCAATATGATGTTCAATCCTCCCTGTTAAACCCAAGTCTGGTTGGTAATTATGACGGGAGCTATAGAATATCTACTATTTTCAGAAGCCAATGGGCCAGCGCATTAGGTTCGGCCGGGTATCAGACCGTAGGGGCTGATGTTGACTTTTGTTTGTTAGAAGGATACCTGAAAGGCGATAAACTTGCCATTGGCGTTGGTTTTTTCAATGATCGTTCGGGTGCGGCCCAGTTTACCAATACCAGTGCGAATCTTACCTTAGCTTACCACAAACAGTTAGGTAAAGATGGAAACAACCGCCTGTCGGTAGGTCTTCAGGGTGCATTTCTTCAAACTACCTGCGATAATCCTACTTTTGCTGATCAGTTTAATGGCTTTAATGAAACCCCTTCACTTTCTTCGAGAGAGGATTTGATCCATGGCGTTTACAGATTTGATTTTAATGCCGGTTTATACTGGAAATCGAACTTTAAAGACAGGGTTAAATTAGGCTTAGGTTTAGGTGCATATCACCTTACTCAACCTAATCAATCGCTGGTTGTTGCCCAAAACGGCCTTTCAACCGCAGTTCTGCCCCGCAGGTATGATGCCGACCTTAGCCTGGAGATTTTCCTGGACAGGGATAAAAAATGGTCACTTACCCCGGATTTCCTATACATGTATCAAGAACCGTTTTCTGAGTACCTTCCGGGCGTTTCGGCAACTTATTACTTCAATACCGGTTTCAGGAACAATAACAGTATCAGCGTAGGCCTTCGTTACCGTTCAGGCGGCAGCACACCCGATGCGGTTATCCCAATGTGCAATGTTCAGTTCCGTAATGTTAAGCTTGGCTTTTCGTACGATGCCAACATATCTGGTTTAAGCACATCAACAACCAATAGGGGCGCATTTGAGCTTTCACTGGCTTACATTGGCGAAACGATTAAGTCTTACAAAGACAGCAAATCTTTACCTAGCCGTAGATTTTAATTAATACTACCTCTTCAAAAATTATAAATAAAAACCTGCATCACTCTGCGGGTTTTTTTTGAATAAACAGGAAACTTTAAATAACAACCAATGAAGAAGATATTAGCGCTGACAGTTTCTGCTTTATTATTAAGCTCCCCGGTTCTTTTTGCAAAGAAACTGATTGCCCCCGATAAGCAGGTGGCAGTTGAGTTAAGGCTCGGAGATGCTGATTATTCCCAGTCTTATTTTTATACAGCCGCTGAGCACTTCCGCGATGTTGTAAGACAGGATTCCACTAACCGGGCTGGTAATTTTGGTTTGGCAATGTCGCTTTATATGAGCCGCGATTATGTAAATGCTGAAATTTTCTTCCGCCAGTTTTATGCTCTTAAACCTGGCGAAAAGGCCAATACCAAAAAGTGGGAAGAGGAAGATAAAAAGGTATTTAATAAGGGCGATTATTACTTTGGCGAGGTTTTGCACCGCAATGGCGAATATGATGAGGCTGAACAGCATTTAAATAAATTCATTCAGAATTATACTCCTAAGGATACCAGCGATAATTTAAAGAAACTTGCCGCCTTAGAGGTTGCCGGTTGCGAATTTGCAAAAACAGGTCCTAAGGCAAAGGTTAAATTTTATAATGCAGGTGCCGGCGTAAACAAGGCTTATAACGAAGGTGCCCCGTTTGCTATCAGCGAGAATGAAATTTATTACTCTTCTATAAAAGGAAATTCGGACTCTTTGATTTTTGTTCAAGGTAAAAAAGTTAAACCTGTTTATGAAATTAAGCACAGTATTTATGATGGCACGCTCTGGAGCGTTGGCCAGCCAATAGCTAATAAAGATATCAACTCTGATGATTTTAACTCGGGCAATGGGGCTTTTAATACCAGCCTTACCCGTTTTTATTTTACCAAATGCCTGGATGTAGATGACGAGCGCTCATTATGCAATATTTATGTGGCTGATTACAATAACGGCCAGTTTTCTAATGTAACACGCTTACCTGAGCCTGTTAATGCTAAAGAAAAATATACTTCTACCCAACCAACGGTTAGAACCGCTGACGACGGAACAGAACTGATTTATTTTGTTTCTGACCGTCCGGGTGGTGCAGGTGGTCTGGATCTTTGGTTTACAACCCGCCTTGCGAATGGGGACTTTAAGCCACCTGTTAATGTTAAGGCCCTTAATACTGCTGGTGACGAGGTTACTCCATATTTTGATGACAGCACCAGGACTTTATATTTCAGTTCGAACGGCTGGCCTGGTTATGGCGGGTTTGATATTTTCAGGAGCACTGAAACCCCTGAGTTAAGCTGGACCACCCCTGAAAATCTGGGTAAGCCGGTTAATACCGGAGCCGATGAGTTATATTACTCACGCGGTTTAAGCCAGACCAACGGTTTTTTAGTGTCTAACCGTCCAGGTGGAGTTCCTTTGGATGGTATCAGTACTGCGTCAGATGATATTTATTTCTGGACTAATTTCCGCTTTGCAGTAGAAGGAAAGGCCATGAAAGAAGACGGTACTCCTTTAACCAACGCTACTTTTAAATTATACAAAAAAATGCCGGATGGGACAAAAGTACTGGTATCCGTTCAGGATGGCCCTCCGGGTACAGCTCACGCTCCGGGTAGTAACGCTGCCGCACTTTCAAACATTGGTGGCAAGCCTGTAAGCAGCAACGGCAGCGATAAAAGCGGAGGAAATCCAAGTGCTGTAAATACGGGAACAAGCGGTTCTTATTTCTTTAAAATGGACCCTGAAACTGATTATGTAGTTGAAGTTGACAGAGAGGGTTTTCAGCCTAAATTGGAAAATGTAACTACAAAGGGTTTACCTGACGAGGACACTATTAAGGATAATATCTTTACCCATAAGGCCATGTATACCGTAAAGGGCCTTATTACGGAAGAAGGTAAACCAGAAGGGTTGAGCGACGTTGGCGTTGAGTTGATTGAAGTTTCTCCGAATGGTATGCAAAAAACAAATAACATAATGAAGAGCAATCCATATTATGCGTTTGACGTAGACATGGATAAGAACTATAAAATCGTTCTTCGTAAAGAAGGTTATTTTGCCAAGACAGAGAATTTAAGTACCAGCGGTTTGGGTACTATTGACACAATCAGAAAAGATTTGTCAATTGCCAAACTTGAGTTGAATAAGAGTTATACACTGCAAAACGTATTGTATGAATTTGGTAAATCAACTTTAACTGAAAACTCGAAAGCCGTGTTGGATAACCTTTACCAGATATTGGTTGAGAACCCTTCATTTATTATTGAGTTAAGTTCGCATACCGATGGTATCGGTTCAGATGAAGGTAACATGAAACTTTCACAGGCCCGTGCCGAAAGTTGTGTAGCTTACCTGATATCGAAAGGCATTACTAAAGACCGTTTGGTTGCAAGAGGTTATGGTAAAACCAAGCCTAAGGTGCCTAACACTACTGAAGACGGGAAAGATGATCCGGCAGGACGTGCTATTAACCGTAGAACTGAGTTCCAGATTATCGGTATAAAGAAGAGCCAGTAAATTTTAGTTGAAAAATATTATTAGAAAACCCATCTTGAAAAAGGATGGGTTTTTTGTTGTTATATGGTGTATACTGAGCCCTATAGATTTATGTGGGTTGCTGTCAACTGCATTCGCACTGAAGTGCCTCGCTATGTTACCAATCGGCAACCGTGAATAACAACCGTAAATTCTGTAGGGGCAATCCCTTGCGGTTGCCCCCTTACGCAACCGTATAAATAACATCTGCCGGTTTAATCTGAAATAAACAGCAGGCATTTCATTTCGCCCTCACCGCATATGGGCATGTGCGTTAAGTTAAGGTNNTCTAAACCAGAAGTATATTTAACCTTGAAAGGCTTACTGGCATTCAGTTTCATCCTGTTTCGACCATGCTTAACTTAACGCCCTCACCGCATATGGGCGACCGCAAGGGATCGCCCCTACATTATACCAACGTTATCGGGAATCTTTGTGAATATGTATTAATCTACAGCCTTCTCACTTTTCAGCGCCTGCACCAAAACCAAACTCCACCCCGCAATAAAGAAAAAGCCACCTATTGGGGTAACGGGCCCTAAAACAATACCGGGTATGCCGGTAAGCTCTTTGGTAGCCAGCAGGTAAAGCGAGCCTGAAAAACAAAGTATACCCAGCATAAAGCATATACCGGCGTTACGGATGGTTACAGATTGTTCTTTTCGTAAATACAAAAAACACATAAACAATGCCAGCGCATGGTAAATCTGGTATTGCACCCCGGTTTCCCAGGCGTGTAATTGGTCGGGTGTAAGGTGTGGTTTTAAACTATGGGCGCCGAAAGCGCCGAAAATAACTGCGGTTAAGCCTGCAAGGGCGGCAGCAACAAGAAATGCTTTTTGCACAAATAACAGTTTATAAGTGAACGACAGATGCGAAGTAAATGAAAATAGTTTTGCAAATATGTTCCAACTGTTTAAAAAATTCGTTATTCCATTATCAGTTGCCACCGTTTTGCTGTTGCTGGTTACGCTTTATTTTGTGTTTCTGAACAGCACGAATGTATATCAGGCCATACCAGATTCGGCGGTGGCGGTGATTGAAATAAACGATTGGAGCAAACTCAGCAACGAACTGAATACCAAACCGGGTGCCATTGAGTTGAGGAAAACCGCACCAGTGCAGAAGCTGGTTGCCGAGATAACTTTTATTCAGCGGTTTCTGGCTTCGTTAAACCCTGAATTAAAGCCGCAGGTATATAACGGCAAAATTACCATATCAGCCCACCTGGTATCGGCTGATGATTTTGATTATTTGTTTACTATACCGGCAAATGGAGTCAGCGCTGATGATATTGATAAGGCATTGCGTTTTAAACATGCGGGAAGTGACATAGCTGATGCACAGTCCCGGGTATTTAAAAATCAAAAAATAGAAGATGTTGTAATGAAAGATGGAACAAGGTTTTCCATTACCTGCATGAAGGGTGTTTTGATTTTAAGCTACACTTCATTTTTGACTGAAACTTCGGTTACCGCTGTTGCAACCGGTAATAATCTGAATAACGATAAGGAGCTGTACAAGGTGATTAAAAGAAATAGCAATTCTAATGGGGTGGAAATGTTTGTCAACTTTAAAAAGGCGGATGTTATTTATCCCGTAGCGTTGAAACCTGAGAAAGCCGGTTTGTTGAATGATATCCGCAGCTTTCAGTCGTGGGCCGGTTACGATATTACCTTTGACGGGGACCTGGTAAATTTTTCGGGTAATGGCTTACTGGTTAATGAAACAAAGGGAGGGGAGCCTGCAAAAAATATACTGGCCAGTACTATCTGGAACTACGTGCCCGATAATGCGGCTTATGTTAATGCCGGGTTTAATACTTTAAATACCGAAGTAAAAGCTACGGCGGATGAGAATAATATGGCGAAAGCTGCTTTTAAAGACTGGATTGGCGAGGCCCGTGCGTTTGTCACCCTGGAACCATTAAAGGAAGATTTTACTGAACAAAACGTGTTTATTATTGAGGCGAAAGACGAAACCAGGGCTATTACGGATTTAAAGAAACTGATTGCTGTTGATGGTACTAAACCGGCAGCGGCAGATACTTTTTTGCATACCGAAATATTCAACCTTAAAGGTGGCACTATAATAAACCAGGTTTTCGGAAGTAGCTTTACAGTGTTTGGAAATACTTTTTTTGGAGTGAGCAATCACGTGGCTGTTTTCTGCAACAGTGCAGATATTTTAAAATTTGTTTTGGAAAAGATAAGTAAAGGTGAAACCCTGAATAAGGATGCTACCTGCCGGAAAGCCATAGAGGCAAGCGGAAAAACTGCAACCGGTACTATTTATATTAATCCTGCCAAGGCGTCGCTTTTGCTTGCGGGAATGATAAAAGATGGTTCAAGCTTGCAAACTTATCTTTCTCACCAGAATAGCATAGTATTTGAATTTAATACGGGTGGTGCATGGAATACCACACATGGAACGCTGATTACCGGAGCGGGATATAAAACCAGCTCCGGTTTACTATGGAAAACGAAACTTCAAACACTATCAGTGTATACCCCGCAAATAGTGGTTAACGAAACCACGGGCGAAAAGGAAATATTTACGCAGGACACCGCCAATAATATTTACCTGCTTAGTAAATCGGGCGAAGTGATATTTACAAAAAACATTGGCGAAAAAATTATCGGTGAGGTGAAGCAGCTTGATTATTATAACAACGGCCAGCTGCAATATATTTTCAACACCCCCTATCATGTTTTTATGCTTGACCGGATGGGAAACGATGCCGCTTCGTATCCATTGCGTTTAAGCAACGCAGCCATGGGCGGGTTGACACTTGTGCATGGCAGCGGCGCAAACTACCGGTATTTTGTGCCCTGTAGTAACGGTGCTATTTATGGGTATGAAGCTAACGGCAGGCCGCTATCGGGCTGGAGCCCGAAGAGTGGCCTGGGATTAATTACAAAACCGCTGCAAACTTTTAAAAGCGGGCGGAATGAATATTTACTGGCCTTCAATAACGTTGGTAAACTGATGTTGCTGGGTAGTAAAGGGGATATAAAATGGAGCGTAGATAATTTACCTGTTACAAATCAGAATTTCAGTGTGATTGAAACAGGCAGTGATTTTTTGGTGATGAATGCCGCAGGAAATCAACTGATAGAAATTTCGTCGGATGGGAATGATAATATTAAACCGATTATTGATTCGGCGTTTTCTTTTGCGGCAACGGCAACCTCAGATACTACCTATCAATATTTTTTCAGTGGATTGCATGATGTAAGAAGTTATAGCGGTGCCGGTGAATTTAAAAATGCAATGAGCATAAAGGCTGATTTAATAAGGGGTATAGAAGTAACAACTATAGGTAATACAAAATGCCTTTTGGTGAAAGATGAAAGTACAGGTAAGGTTTTGATTTATGATCTTTCATTAAACCTGCTGGGTGAATATCCGGTTTCAAATTCTGGCAAATTTGCTATTACCGATTTGTTGGGGCGAAATGAGTTTATAGGCATTCAGCCGGATACTAATGGTAATGTTGCATGTTACAGGATAAAGTAAACAGCCGGTTTCGCACGGAGGCACGGAGAAAAATGCAGAGAAATATAAAAATGTATTAAATGTATTCTCCGGCTGTTTACTCCGTGCGAAACAAGTTTTAAATCTTCTTAAATCTCGCAAACGCTCCCAGCGGAAGTTTCTTGTTGAACTTGTCATTCAAAAATAATTCTCCCACCTCCAGGTTTTGAGGTTTAAAGTTTTGTTGCACCAGGTTTTCGAGTATCAGGGATGAAAAGCCGAGTGAGTAGGCGTTGAGGATAAGAAAATGCTGTTTATCATCCAGCAATTGTAAAACACCCTTCATCATTTCGTTGATGTTGTCTTCCAGTTTCCATTTTTCACCATCGGGGCCGTGGCCGAATGCCGGTGGGTCCAGGATAATGCCGTTGTATTTATTGCCGCGCTTTACTTCGCGTTTTACAAACTTTAGCGCGTCTTCCACTATCCAGCGGATATTATCCAGCTTGCTTAATTCCATGTTTTCGCGTGCCCAGCTTACTACCTGTTTAATGGAATCGAGGTGTGATGTTTCGGCACCGCCAGCCCTTGCGGCTAACGAGGCGCCACCGGTGTAGGCAAACAGGTTCAGGAATTTTGGTTTCTCAACTTTTAGTTGTTGGGTGGTTTCGAATATATAATTCCAGTTAACAGCCTGCTCGGGGAAAATGCCTACATGCTTAAACGAAGTAAGCCCTAACCTGAACTGAATACTTTTTTGCGTTGAGCCTGGGAAATCGTAACGGATATTCCATTGGTCGGGCATATTCTTCAACTTCTTCCAATCGCCGCTGGATGAGGATTTGGGAGTAAATTTTACGTGTGCCTGCTTTTCCCATTCGCCCATGCTTTGGCTAGGGTCCCACACGGCTTGTGGTTCTGGTCTGATGGTAATATAGCTACCAAAGCGTTCCAGTTTCCAGAAGTTACCGGAATCAAGCAGTTGGTAATCGGCAAATTGGCTAGGCGTGAATGAAAGAATCATGTAACTTCAAAGTGTTAAGGTGTTCAAGTGTTCAGGTGCGCAAGTTAGGTTTTTAAATGTTTGGTTGTTATGCCTGTGCAAATTCTGCATTACATGAACACCTTAACACCTGCGCACCTGAACACTTACTTCTTCACTATTACATATACATCTTCATTTCCCTTTTTCATCCAGTAATGTTCACGTGCGAATTTTTCCTGCGTGGCAGGGTTAGTGGTAAGTTCTGATAACTGTTTCTGCGTTTCAGTTATTTGCTGCAGATAAAATTTTTTCTTCTCGAGCAGGGCAGAAAGCTCGGCGTGTTTGCGGTATTGGTTGATTACGTTGTTTTCGTCTACGGCTACCATCCAAACCACAAACGCCACCGTACAAATAAAATAGATGTTGGTGAGCCATTTGGGCAATCGGCTGATACGGTCCTGAAGTTTCTTCCACATAACTATTTCAAAGTTGAGCATAAAAAGGGCTTGATGCTATTGTATAACGCATTTTGTTTGCACAGTAGTATGGTAGATGGGACAGAAAGCGGCCCCTTCCGTCCCCGAAGGGGAAACTAATACTGAATACCACCACATGTTACTACTTGTGGTTTCTACTTATTCAATACCAGAGTATTTAGTTTGCCAGGGACGGCATCACTTCTAATAAGCAAAACAAAGGCGAAAAGGAGTATTGGCAACAGAGGCGCCCGGTATCTGACCAGATTGCCTAAAACCGGGGTGCAAATGCCAATAAGGGCAAAATATGCCAGTGAGAAGTTTAGCAAAAACAACAATAGGTTTAGTTGTCTGAAGTTTTTGAAATCGGAAAGCCATAAGCACAGGATAATGAAGAGCATGATAAGCACATTTTCAACAGCACTGGCCAGCATCATGATGTTTTTGCCTTCCCACAGGTAAGGGCGTGCTATAGTGTTCCAAATGCCGATAGGTGCCGTTTTAAGAATGCTGCCTGCATTGTTATCAAAGCCGGGTATTTCAATCCTGCTTCCTGCATTAAAGTATTCGGCCTCTTTTACCGAATGGGTTTGTTTGTTTACCAGCATTTGTTGCAGGTTTATACGCGGAATAAGGCGATTGATGTTGAAGGCGCATGCCAGCAGCAGCACATTTATTACCAGGTATTTTAAAAAGATAGTTGCTGTGTTTTGATTTTGCCTTAAAACCAGGAAGGCGATAACAGCGGGAATTAAACAGGCCAGCACAAAGAATTTGATAAGTACGATTATGAATGCACCCGCAAGCATTAGCGCAACAGCGCTCAGGTTTTTTCGTTTGTTCCCGTTTTCGAAATAAAGCAAGCCATAAATAAAAACGCCTAGTCCCAAAACAAGCAGGGGCTCTTTTATTACACCCGAGGTCCAGAATAAAACGGAAGGGAGGAGCATTATGGGTATTGCAAAAATTGAATTGGCTGCAGGGGCGAATTTGAGAATGGCATTCGTTAAAAGCACCCAGCCTATTAGCGAGATGAAACACATGAAAAGTATATGCACAAAATAAACCCGTAGCGATACAAACATCAGCAAGGCATTTAGTTTGATGATGGTTTGGTTTTCGTTAAAAGGGGCTTCGTCAAAATTCCTTTTCCAGTTTTTCATTTCAGCGTAATACTTATCAAAGCGGGGCTCATTGCTGCCAATGCCTGAAACTATTTGTATAAAATCTTTGGGCGACTGACTGGCTACATTCCGCAGCACTATCGCATCGTTGTAGAATTTATGGACGTCGTTATTCTGTACGTCTTTGTAATAGAAGGTATAAATGGACCAAATAAAAATGCCGGTAATGAATTTAAGGTTGAAAAGGATTGGGGTTACAACCGGTTTAAAATTTTTGAATTGTAGTTTAGGGAAACGGAGTATGAGAAAGTTGAAGAGGAGGAGATAAAAAAGGGTGAGGAGTATTTCTTTTACCATGCGGGTACTAAGTTAAAAGAATTTGCAGCCCGTTTCAGTTGCCCCACCTTTCAGGGTGGGGTTTATTGATGAATTATATAATCGGGGCTTTAGCCCTTAATTGGGGATGGGCCAAATCAGCAATAATGGATAAAGGGCTGAAGCCCTGCAGTAAAGGATATTTTCTAATCCCCACCCTGAAGGGTGGGGCAATTTGGATAGTGACATAAAAAAAGCGCGACCGGAGCCGCGCTTTTCACTTATTTTTTAAACTTAAAATCCTTACCCGGATAATAAGCCATAGGCCCCAGTTCTTCTTCAATTCTTAATAGCTGGTTGTATTTGGCAATTCTATCAGTGCGCGATGCTGAACCGGTTTTAATCTGGCCGCAGTTTAATGCTACTGCAAGGTCGGCAATGGTAGTGTCCTCCGTTTCGCCGCTGCGGTGGCTCATTACTGTGGTGTAGGCGTTGTTTTTGGCCAGGTTAACGGCATTGATAGTTTCAGTCAGCGTTCCAATCTGGTTCACTTTTATCAGTATTGAGTTGGCTATCTTTTCATTAATACCTTTTTGCAGCCGCTCAACATTGGTTACAAAAATATCATCACCTACCAGCTGAATCTTGTTGCCAAGTTTCTCGGTCATTAATGCCCATCCTTTCCAGTCATCTTCGGCCATGCCGTCTTCAATGCTTATGATTGGATATTTTTTTGCCCAGTTAACCCAGTAGTCAACCATCTCTTCGCTCTTCAGTTTTTTGCCGTTTGATTTATGGAAATGGTAAACCTTGGCTTTGGCATCATAAAATTCGGTAGCGGCCGGGTCAAGCGCTATGTAAATATCTTTGCCGGGTTTGTAACCGGCAGCTTCAATGGCACTTAATACCGTTTCAATCGCCTCTTCATTGCTGCCGATGTTGGGTGCAAACCCCCCCTCGTCACCAACGTTGGTTGAATATCCTTTTTTCTTCAATACTGCTTTAAGTTGATGAAATACTTCAACACCCATGCGCAGGCCTTCGCTGAAAGTAGAGGCTCCTACAGGCACTACCATAAACTCCTGGAAATCTATTTTGTTATCGGCATGTGACCCACCGTTTAAGATATTCATTAACGGAACCGGTAATGTATTTGCATTAACTCCACCTACATAGCGGTAAAGAGGCATGCCCAGTTCTTCAGCGGCTGCACGTGCAATGGCCAGCGATACGCCCAAAATAGCATTGGCTCCCAGTTTAGCTTTGTTAGGTGTGCCATCCAGTAAAATCATAATCTGGTCGAGCGCGTTTTGTTCAAAAATGCTCATGCCTTCCAGCTCTTTGGCAATTTTGTTGTTTACATTGTCAACGGCTTTTAATACCCCTTTGCCACCGTATTTCTTTTTATCGCCGTCGCGCAGTTCAACTGCTTCATGCGCACCGGTTGAAGCACCGGAGGGAACAATGGCGCGGCCTAACACACCTGACGTGGTGTAAACGTCTACTTCAATGGTTGGGTTTCCGCGGCTATCCAGTACTTGCCTGGCGTGGATTTTTGCTATCTGGCTCATTTTTTAAGTATTTAGTAGTGAGTATAAAGTATTAAGATTTTGATTTGCCCTCAGGGTTTTTTAATGCCTTCTGCACTAACATGCGAAAGCTCATTATTATTTAAACGATAATTTATTCGCATCCATCCCCCGGTTTTGTTTTGCTTATTGAATATGGGGAATAAACGACTGATAGCGATTTTATCGTCCAGGTATATACTGTCCTTTCCGCTATAATTCCATGTCTTCTCAGTTTCGAAATGAACATTAATGGCGGTCGATTTTCCATGTCCGTCAAATTCAAAGGCAATAACATTGCCCAACCTGTCTGTATCTGCGCTTTGCGTTATAACATAAATTTCTTCCTTCCCGTTATTATTCAAATCAGCGGTAAAAGCATTTACAATTATGCCAAAGCGCTCTGCCTGCACAACCGTATCCGGTTTATTATCTGCACCCCTGCGAATAATGCAATACTCACCATGCGAAGGTGGCCCGCCATAAGCCCTTACATCATAAACAAGTTTAGGATTAACTATAACTGTTTGCGCATATTCGTACGAACTCTCTAAAGATTTCTGATTTAAAGTATCCTGGGCTATGGCAGCCGAATCTATCGCCTCACCAACAACCGGAATCTGGCTTTCAGCAGGTTTGTTTTGATTGCAGGAGTATAACAGCAGGGAAACTATACATGCTATGGCTGCCGTTTTTTTCATTGACGCTTTGAGAAAATGTATTTCTAATTATAATTGTATTACTCGGCTGTTTGCCCTGTATTTAACTCCGTGCGAAAAAGTATTTCCCTCCACTAATTTGAATTCATGTGCTCAATGAATTGATCGAACAGATATCTGGAATCATGCGGACCGGGAGAAGACTCAGGGTGATATTGCACCGAGAATGCTTTTTTGCCTTTTATGCGGATGCCTTCAATCGTATGGTCGTTCAGGTTAACGTGCGTTACTTCAACCGTTTTTGATTTTTCAATAGCTTCCTGCGAAACGCCAAATCCGTGATTTTGCGAAGTGATTTCGCTGCGGTTGGTGAGCAGGTTTTTTACCGGATGGTTAATGCCGCGGTGGCCATGGTGCATTTTGTAAGTTGGTATGTCGTTAGCAAGGGCCAGTAACTGGTGGCCTAAGCAAATGCCAAAAAATGGTTTGCCGGCTGCTTGTATCTCTTTAATGGTTTTAACTGCATAATCCATAGCCGCCGGGTCGCCGGGGCCGTTGGAGATGAAATAACCATTTGGTTTAAATGTCTCCATTTCTTTAAAAGAGGTTTTGGCATTAAATACCCTGGCATGTACGCCGCGTTCAACAAGGCACTTTAATATATTTTCTTTTATGCCGCAATCCAGTATTGCTACTTTTATTTTCGAATCGGGGTTACCGCGCTCATAAGCTTTTTCGGTAGTGACCTTTATAGCCAGGTCCAGGCCCTTCATATCGGGCACGTCTTTCAGCTTCTTCTTCAAAACTTCAACATCAGTGGTCTCTGAACTGATAATACAATTCATAGCTCCCTTTTGGCGAACGTGTATAGTCAGTGCGCGGGTGTCAATATCGCTGATACCCACAAGGTTGTTTTTCTCAAAATAATCCTGCAAAGAAGATTCTGCCTGAAGGCGACTGTGCGTTTGGGCTGAATACTTTTTACATATCATACCGGCAATCTTGATACTGTCTGATTCAACCTCATCGGCTTTTACGCCATAGTTACCAATGTGATTATTGGTCATGATAATGATTTGGCCAAAGTAGGAAGGGTCGGTAAAAATTTCCTGGTAGCCGGTCATGCCGGTATTAAAACAGATTTCGCCGGTGGTAGTACCTACCTTGCCCAAAGATTTGCCTGTAAATACGGTACCATCCTGTAAAATGAGAACTGCCGGAACTGCTGTGAAATTTTTTGTCATCGAATGAGGTTATTCGAGCGGCAAATATAGCCTTTATGAGATGCATACCAAACGAAATGCGGAATATTGAAAAATGAGAAGGGCCGAAACTTACCGACAATACAAAATTACAAAAACCGGGCACGCTGATTTTTTATGATGATTATGATTGAATACAGTTTTGTTTAGCAGGCTACTTTGGTTTCCCTTACGGGGACGGAAGGGGCCGCCTTTTTTTCTTTTCTTTGTACCTAACAGATTATCCACCATGCAGTTTAACGAACAAACCTGGCGACAGGATGCGGAGAAGAAAAAGAAAGAAAACAAGCAGTTTCTGGACCGCACCAAACGTATGCGTGGCCTCGAAAAACACCTGCCCGACCTGCATGATGAGGCCTTCTCGAAAATTGAGTGTTTAAAATGTGCCAACTGCTGTAAAACTATTTCGCCCCGCTTCAAAACGCCTGATATTGTCCGTATCTCGAAATGGATGGGGATGAAGCAATCTGACTTTATTGAAACTTACCTGCGGCTGGATGAGGACGGCGATTATGTAGTTAAAAAAAGCCCCTGCCCGTTTTTAGGTGCCGATAATTTTTGTAGTATTTATGATGTAAGGCCAGGCGACTGCAAAAATTACCCCTATACCGACTCAGGTGAGTTTTTCGACCACCCCAATACTACGTTTAAAAATTCTACTACCTGCCCGGCAGTATTTTATGTGCTGGAGCGATTGAAAGAAGTAATATAAAGTTGGCAATAGAAAAGAGGTTTTAGAAGGACCTTAGTTACCATATTATGAGCAAGCAAAGCGCAGGCATATTATTATACCGGTTTACCAATAAGATTTTAGAAGTTTTATTGGTACACCCCGGCGGGCCTTTTTTTGCTAAGAAGGACTTAGGCGCATGGTCCATTCCCAAAGGAGAATTACAGCAGGGCGAAGAACCGGTTGCAGCAGCCAGGCGGGAGTTTTTTGAAGAGACCGGCGGAAAGATTGCCGGTGAATTACAGCCGTTAACCCAGGTTCAGCAAAAAAACGGTAAAGTTGTTTTTGCCTGGGCGGTTGAAGGCGATTTTGATGTGGCCACTCTGGTTAGTAACAACTTTACAATTGAATGGCCGCCTAAATCAGGCGCAACCAGGGAATATCCTGAAATAGACAGCGCTGCCTGGTTCAGCGCCGAAACTGCAAGGCAAAAGATAAACCCGGCCCAAATACCGTTTATAGATGAACTTGTAAGCAGGTTGGGTATTGCCCGTTAGCTTAATTTACATCTTCTTTCTTCAGTCGTTTCTAAATTTTAATAGAATGCTTCGGAAAATGGCCCAACAGCCAACTCATCCCGTCCTATCGGACACCCTTCTCTTTCTCTTTGGAAAAAAGAGAAGGGAACAGCCAATATAAACGCAGACTTCAGATTTATCGCAGAGTTCTAATGGAATGGCCATTTACTGACCAATGTCAGTTAATAACTCCGCAAAGGTCATCAGCAAAATTGCCCGTTGATTATATATTCGCGCTGTGATAAATTAATTCATTTTAAAAACGGGAAATCATGGCAGTTTTAGTAGGAAAAAAGGCCCCTTCATTTAAGGCGCAGGCAGTTATTAATGGTAACGAAATAGTTGAAAATTTTTCTTTAGACCAGTATTTGGGTAAAAAGTATGTGGTATTCTTTTTCTATCCTAAGGACTTCACATTTGTATGCCCCACTGAGTTACACGCATTTCAGGAGGCATTGGCTGAGTTTGAAAAACAGGATACCGTGGTGGTTGCCTGTTCAACTGATACTGAGCAATCGCACTGGGGATGGTTGCAACTGGAAAAAAACAAAGGTGGAATTAAAGGGGTAACTTATCCGATAGTGGCTGATACCACCAAAACCATTTCAGCCAACTACGATGTGCTGAACGGCGAATACTTTTATGATGAGAACAACCAAATGCAGGCAACTTCTGAGCTGATTGCTTACCGCGGTTTGTTTTTGATAGATAAGCAAGGTGTTGTTCAGCACCAGCTGGTAAACAACTTACCCCTTGGCCGTAACATTGGCGAGGCTTTACGTATTGTAGAAGCTTTGCGCTTTTTTGAAGAAGTTGGCGAGGTTTGCCCTGCTAACTGGAGCGCTGGCAAATCAGGTATGAAGGCTAACCACGAAGGTGTAGCCGCTTATTTGTCGGCTAACTAATTGGTTTTATAATTTTTGGTTTGGGGATGATTCTGAGAGGGGTCATCCTTTTTTTTGTGCCCAGGTGTCATGTACCTTTGGCTACATTAAGCAACCTTTAGCAAATCCAGGTGTAATTTGTAACCGAGTTTTGCAAGCATCTCATCGCAATCCTCCCACAGCAATCCAAAGTTATTTGCATCAGCAAGTCCAATACGGGCGGTTACTTCGCTTACTACTTCCATATCTTCTTCTGCTATGTCACCATCCATCATTACGTTTTCACACCAATCCACTATTTCAGCCACGCTGATGTTATGATTGAGGTAATCAAATATTTTTTGCGCAACTGTATGTTTATTTATCATTACCATTTATTTTTTGGTGGCTCAAATCCTTTGGATATTTGTGATGTATTTCAACTAATTGTCCATTTTCATCGTAAATCTCCTGCCAAAATTTAAGAACTCCCTCTTCCCCATCTACTTCTTTAAAATACAGGGCAAACCACCCTTGTTGCCCCATTACTTTGCGCTGGTATAGTCTACCTTTGATTTCGGTTTCCGTCCATTGTCTATATTTCCTCTCGTTAGCTTTGCGGCCAGACATATTAAGTTATTGTTCGAAGATATGAAAAGTTAGTCGCCTTAACAAAGCTTTCCGGCTATCACGGATCCACATCCATACTAATATCCACCCCCTTAAACTCAGGTATAGTTTTCATCTTATCCAGAATCTCGCGCAAAGCGCGTTTATTGGGGGTAAGTCTTTGAGAATAATTCATTCGAAATCATTCTATAGGTAGCCTTCCAACCACCTCAATTATCAGTTTCGCCAATTTAATATGGTTTTATACCTCCATAGCTTTAGCGATATACCGGCTATCATAATCAGATTCATTACGTTTTATTCTTAGCGAATCAAGATTATGCCCAACCGAAAGTTCTTCGCGGCTTGCACCTTCTCTTTTATAATAACTAATAACCCTAAAATGAACATCTCCTCCTTTTACAGTATTGTAGGGCGAATTGTTTCTGCATTTAATAAATGCGGCATAATAAGCGCGGCTGGTGGCAGAGCGTAATTGAGCCTGGGTAGGTTTGCTTTTGATTAAATCTTTGGCGAGTGAGATATAGTCATTCCAATCGAAAGCCATTTAAACAATTGACAGGGTTATCGTTTTCTTAAATTCCGGTGATTGATTATAAACCCAATTTTGAACTAATTCATCCAACTTCTGCTGTGCAGTTTCAAATTTTTCTTTAGTCGGTATGGTTATAAGCAGCGTTTCCCAGGTTGAAAACTCCGGGTCTGAATGGATTTTAATTTGGGGCATAACCTTTCCAAAGCGAGCGTTAATTTCGGGGTACAAAGCAAAAAGTGCAGGCCCTAACCAACCATTTTTGCGATAAAAATCCAACCTCTCTCCATTCACAATGCTATATAACTGCTTAATTTGGGCATACCCGTTTGAAGTGAGTTGAACTTTTTCAGCCGGTTGCTTTGTAACAACCTGCTTTGTTCCTGACCGCACCGGACTTGTTTTTTCTATCCGTGATTTTTTTGTTACTAACTTTCCCATATTGCAATATTTACCAACCAAAGGTAATAAAATTAAACAACATCTAAATCTAAGGAACAGACACCTTGCTCACGGATCCACATCCATACTAATATTCACTCCCTTAAACTCAGGTATCGTTTTCATCTTATCCAGTATTTCCCGCAAAGCATGTTTCATTGGGGTTAAGTCTTTTGACTGCTTGCCGCTTTTAACCAGAATATCGCGGATATAATAGTTGTTCACTTTTGAAATAAAAGGAATACCGGGGCCTAATACCAGGGCGAGTTTGGTTTTACGCGCTTCGTTTGCCAGGTAAAGTGCTGCCTGTTCAACATTCAATACTTTTTTGTGCCGCAGTTCAATTTCTATCATCCGGGTAAACGGCGGATAACCGAATTGAGAGCGCTCAGACAACTCAGTTTCGTACATCTTTTTAAAATCGCCTTTTATTACGTTTGCAATAACCGGGTTGTCAGGGTCGGCGGTTTGGATGATTACTTCGCCGGTTTTGTTTTTTCTGCCGGCACGGCCTGCTACCTGCATCATTAATTGATAAGCACGTTCGTGCGAACGGTAGCCGGGGTGATTGATAAGTTGGTCAGCATTTATAATACCCACCAGGCTTACATTATCAAAATCAAGTCCCTTAGTAACCATTTGGGTGCCTACTAAAATATCAACCTCCCTGTTTTCGAATTGCGATATGACCGTGGCGTGGCCGTGTTTGGTGCGGGTTGCATCATAATCTAACCGGCTTACTTTGGCTGTTGGAAACTGCTCGGCTATTTCATCTTCAATTTTTTGCGTACCGGTGCCCACAATATCCAGGTCAATGGCACCGCAGGAGCGGCATTTGTCTACTACCTTTTCAGAGTAGCCGCAGTAGTGGCAGATAAGTTTATTCTGGAACTTATGGTAGGTAAGGCTTACATCGCAGTTTTTGCATTTGTACACGTAATTGCAGGTTTTGCAAACCTGGTAATTGGCATAACCGCGGCGGTTAATAAACAGAATAACCTGCTCCTTATTTGTGAGCGCTTTGTTAACCGATGAAGTGAGCGCCTCAGTAAAACTACCGGCCATATTTTTGCGCTTCTTTTGCTCACGTGTGTTAGCTATTACTATTTGAGGCATTTCCATGCCACCGTATCGGGTGTTCATTTTTACCAAACCGAATTTTCCAGCCTCGCAGTTGTGGTAGGTTTCAATAGCGGGGGTGGCGGTGCCCAGTATTACTTTGGCATCAAAAAAGCGGGCCAGCATAATGGCTGAGTCGCGTGCATTATAGCGGGGTGCGGGGTCTATTTGTTTTAAGGAGTTATCGTGTTCTTCATCCACTATTATCAGGCCGAGGTCTTTGAAGGGCAGAAACAAGCCTGAACGCGCACCTATTAATATTTTATACTCGTTGCGCAGCACCTTATTCCAGATCTCAACGCGCTCGTTAGGGTTAAATTTGGAGTGATAAATACCTACCAGGCTGCCGAAAACTTTCCTTAGCCGGTTAATGATTTGGGCGGTTAAAGCTATTTCAGGAAGCAGGTACAATACCTGTTTATCCTGCCGAAGCAGCTCTTTTATTTTCTCGATATATACATTGGTCTTTCCGCTACTGGTTACGCCGTGAAGCAACACTACATTAACGCCTGTTTTGGGATTTTCTTCGGTTTGTTGCGGATGGAACAAATTATTTATTTCCGCCAGCGCACGTTTTTGGTCATCACTTAATTCAGCTGATTCTACCTCGGCTGTTTGAAAGGAACCCAGGCGCGAAACTTCGACTTTGAACTCAATAAATATCTTCTTATCAACCAGCCGCTTTAACGTTCCGGCATCGGCTTTGCTGAGCGCAAGCAATTCGCTCTTTTTAATGAATTTGGTTTTTTTATCCAGCTGCATAAAAGCAAGCAGCAACTCCACCTGTTTGGGCGCACGGCCTAACTCATCAAAAAGCAGTTTCAGTTTTTCTTCGTCTCCATAATCATCATGAAGCTTTACGTGAGGCTCTGTTTTTATTTTAAACTTCTCAATAATTTCTTCAGAAGAAATAGCAATACCCAGGTTGAAAAGTGTTTTTAGCAGTGGATATACATTGCGTTTCTTCAATAAATCCTGTACCTGTGTAATGTCAATCATATCCTGCGCGCGCAGGGCCTGCACAATCAGAAACTCTTCTTCGGTTAATGTTTCAAAATCTCCATCGTAGTTTTCGTTGTAACGTATTTTGGTTTCGCTACTTAGTTTAAGGCCCGATGGTAGGGCGGCGTTCATTACTTCGCCTTCGGTGCACATATAATAGTCGGCCATCCATTTCCAGAACTTTAACTGGGTGCCGGTTACTATGGCATCTTCTTCAGCAATAGATTCAATCAGCTTGGCATCCACTACCGGCTTGTTATGATGGATGCGTTGAACAATAGCGGAGTAAAATTTATTTTTTCCAAACTGAACAATTACCCGCTGGCCAACTTTTACAAAATCTACCCAATCAATCTGAACAGCATAGGTGTACAGCCGGGGAAGCGGTATTGGCAGAATTACATCAACGTATGTTACTAATGAGGACACAAGGCAAATTAACGTAAGTTAGGGATGGGATGCAAATGATAGTATTGAGTATTAAGTATAAAGTATTCAGAGGGTTTACGACAAATTTCCCATTTGCTGCCTCGTTTACCCTCTAACTCCCGGGGCGCGAGAACCGCTTCCCAAGCTAAAAGGGAAATTTGTCGTAAAACCTATTTAGACAGATGCAAACAACCCTGTTGCGGATGTGTTATATTGCGGAGTATCTTTTAACTTGTTTTATAATTGGCTATGCCTGTATTTTAGCATTTTGCGATACAAAAACTGATGTGCGATATGAGGTTAAGGTATTTGTTTCTTTTTCTGTTAATGGGTTGCATGCATCAGCAACAAACGTTTAGCCAGACATCTTATGGTAATGTTATTAAAGTGGATGCACAAACCTTTGGTTTGGTAAAGGATGCTGTTACAGATTTTCAGTATCAGTTAAGTAAGGCCATGGGAACTGATTTTAAAATTGACAATAAGGATACATCAGCTGAAAATGGAATAAGGCTTATTAAACTGGATGCAGCAAAAAATGGGGGTTTTGATAAGCGCCTTGACCCCACCAATGACGATGCAGTATTAATTGAATCGGATGGTGAACATAGTTTAAGGATTGTTGCCTATACACAGCAGGGTTTAATAAATGGTATCTATACTTATTTGGATACCCTTGGTTTCAGATGGTATCATCCGGGTGATGAATGGGCCATTGTGCCCAGGTTAAAAGGCATTGGTTTAAAATGCAATACGGTTTATAAGCCTGATTTTACTTTACGGACTTTTTTTGGCACCTGGGGAACACCGCGTAACAGGGTGGTTGATAAGAATTATAGAGTAGATAAGGAATGGAATATGTGGAGCACGCGCAACCGGTTAGGTGGGGCATATTCCCTAAAAGGCCATGCCTGGGGGGCAGTTTTAGCTCAATGGCACGATTATTTCAGAGACCGGCCGGAAGAAATGGCTATGGTTAACGGCAAGCGAATTGGCGTAGATGGCCCAAGTAACAAGTTTTGTGTGAGCAATGAGGATTTTCAGAAGGTTTTTGTTTTTCATATGGTGAGGCAATTAAAAAAGATGATGAGCGATAATCCGTTGCTGCCAATGTATATCGTATCTGTAGAGCCATCAGATGGTGATGGGGATTGCGAATGTGATGCCTGCAAAAAAATGGGCAGTGTAAGCACCCGCGATTTTTTTCTGGCCAACCTGGTGGCTAAAGAGTTTCAGAAAATATCACCCAGGGCCTACGTGAATTTGTATGCCTATAACACCCATGCTGCCCCACCGGATTTGAAGTTAGAGCCTAACGTAATTGTGCAGATAATACCTTACGGTTACCAAAATGTTTCATCGCCTGAACAAATGATTGAGGGATGGAAGAAAAAGAGCGACCATCTTTTTATTTATGATTACTACGGGTTGCCGATTTTGAATTTAGACCAACCCCTGCATAATGTTTTAGCTCCGTGGAGGTTTGCAGAAAGATTGAAATACTGGCATGCGCAAAATATAAGAGGAATAACGTTGGAGAGCTCGTACAGCATTGGCGCCACCGGTGTTGGTTTGTACCTGTTTGCCCGGCTGGGCTGGAATATACACCAGGACGAGTGGCGGCTATTGAAAGATTATTATCACCAATGTTACGGACCCGCTCATGATGTGGTTTGGCTTGCCGATTTGGCCCTGGCTGATGACAGCATGGAGAAGAGCGTTGTGCTGAATAAAGTAGAAAAAGATTTTAGCAAGGGCTTAGAAAAATTGGAACTGACTCCGGAAGAGAAACTGCGTATTATAGATTACGAGGCCTATCTGCATTATTTAAAATTGCTGTACAGAATGCAAAAAACCGATGCGCAGGGCGATACAGTTGCAGTAGATAATCTGTTGAGGTATGTATACAGCATATTTATGCGTAAAGAGGTACATCCTTTCCCGGTTAACGAATGGCCCATTAATTTTGGCCATACCGCAGATTTTGTGAAGAAGAACTGGAGCACATTTAATATAAATGCGCCGGGTATGAAATTTGCTTCGGTAGTGCCTTTTACGGATGCGGAGATTGAGAAGTTGTTTGAAGAAGATTGTAAAAAACAGATGCAAGAATCAAGATATTAGAACCAAGACCAAAGTCCTGATTCTCAATTCTTGTATCTTGATTCTATTCAATTGCCGGATGCCGTTTAAAAGGTTTTGTTTCATCAAACAGTTTGCGGTAGGTAATATGCGTTTTTACAATTTTGCCACCCAGCACCTCGCAGGTTTTTAGCATGCGCAGGTTAAAATCTCCCACCCAAACCAGTTCAATTTCGTCCCATCTTTTCTTTTCGCGCACTACTTCATCGGCAGCCATTACAATGGCGCCTTCAAGCCCTTTTTTTTGATACTCAGGCACCACGCCGAATATGAGGCCGAATATTTTTCGGTTAGATGTGTCGAATGTTTTTAGCCACAGGAATTTTAAAAGGCCCCAAATATTCAGATTGCCATTTACATATTTGAACCAGCCATTTAATTCGGGCAGCATAATAAACAGGGCTACCGGTTCCTCATTATGATATCCGAACCAAACCAGGTAATCAATTAAAACAGGTTTAAAGGTTTTAAATAGTTTCCAGGTTTGCTCTTCACTCATTTCTTTAAAGTTGGGAAGGAACTTCCAGGTACGGTTATAAATAGAGCGAAAGTCAGCAGCATATTTTGCCAGCTTATCTTTTTCAATATGACGGAAGTTATATTCACCGCCGCGTTTTAACCTTTCATTCACTGCTTTAAATCTATCCGGGCGCGCATCATTTACATGTAGCGCGTATGAGTATTGTTGGAAATAATCTTTAAAGCCATAGTTTTCAAACAGAACTTTATAGTAGGGTGGATTATAATTCATTTCGTAAGTGGCGGGTGTAAAACCATCTACCAATAAACCCCACCATGCATTGCGCTCGCCAAAATTAATGGGGCCATCCATGGCTTCCATTTTGCGCTGTTGCAGCCAGGTTTTTGCGGTATCGAACAGCAAATTAGCGGCCCCCTGATTGTTAATACATTCGAAAAAGCCGCAACCACCCGTAGGTTGGTCTTCGGTAAAAGCAGTGCGGCGGTTAATAAAGGCAGCTATGCGGCCAATGGTTTTGCCTTGTTCATCTTTTAGTATCCAACGAAAACATTCGCCATCCTCAAAAAATTTGTTTTTTGCAGGGTCGAATACTTTTTCAATATCCTGCTTTAGCGGAGGTATCCAGTTGGGGTCGTTATTATAAATAGAGAAAGGGAGCTGAATAAATTCAGCTTTAGTGGATTTGTCTGTAACTTCTACAACTTTATACATTAGGTGGTGTGAAAATAAAAGAGGTTTGGAGTTTTAGTATAGAATTTTTACTGCTAAGAAGCTGTTTAAAATTAAAGAAAAGAAATACAGGTTAACACAAAGCACGCAAAGTTAAATACAAAGAGCACCAAAAATATACTCTTTTGTGGCCTTTGTATTGGCATTTCTCTTTGTGCTCTTTGTGTTAAACTGCATTTGGATTTATTTTACACGCG
>PMXD01000029.1 GCA_003165895.1 Bacteroidota bacterium
CTTATGGCTCCACAACCAATCTGAGGGGTTTTCCCGTATCTGTTGTTCAAGTATTCTTACAAATTTTTCTGTAACACCAAACTCTGGTAAACTGTTTGGGTCGCGGGTTATTTCAATTATTTCGGCGGTAAAGTAACCGTGGCTGCGTTCAGTTATTTTGGGGTAAATAACCATGGCATTGTTCATGCGGGCATAGCGCTCGGCACCGGTAAAGAAGGCGGTGTCCTGGCCAAGGAAAGTTGTCCAGTAACAGGTTTTCATATTAGAGGGGGACTGGTCGCTGATAAAAATACCGGCGGTAACTTTGGTTAATGGCTTTGTCAGAAACTCTTTGCTCTTATCCATCATCACCAGGTTCATGCCCATTTTACTACGTGTGCGTTGGATTAGCCTGTTGAAATAAGGATTGCTGACTACTGCCACGATGGCAAAGTTATCATGGGCGCTGGCGGTAATTGCACGATATCCTCCAAACTCCCAGGTGGCTATGTGGCCTACCATCATTACCAGGTGTTGTCCGCGATTGTAACAATCAACCAATACCTCTGGGTTGCTTATCTGCACTCTTTGTTCTACTTCTTTCATGGTTATGGAGAAGCATTTTAAATTTTCTACAACCCGGTCGGCCAGGTGGCGGTAGCTTTCGTGGTAGATTTGTTTTATTTCGGCTTCTGATTTTTCGGGAAAAGAGTTCCGGATATTGGTAAGCACAACCTGCTTGCGGTATCCGATTACATCTCTTAAAATAAAAGCGATGCCGTACGACATTTTATAAAGTACACTGCTTGGCAGGGATGCGAATAGGTAAATGATAGGGACTAAGAGGTAGTAGGTTAGCATTTTTGGTTTTCGGTTTAGGGACAGTTTTCAGTTTACAGTCTACAGTTTTCAGTTGAATACCAANNCTTTAAACTGTAGACTGCAAACTATTTCCGACTTAATTCATTTTGATTAATACTCAACTCGCGCTTTTTACCTCCTCCCCGGCCGTAAATTTCCAATTTAGCAGTTCGGTTTCCTATGGGGCCGCTTATCCATATCTTACCAAAATTTTTACGGGCATAATCAGTTCCTTTAATACGCCATTGATTAAAGTATGCATGAAATATCCTCCTCGGCAGTGGCGGGCTTGTTAGCGGTGATGAGGTAAAATCTACCAGCGGATAACCGTTCCAATCACGTTTACAGATTTCGGCATAATGCTTATCACCGGTCAGGAAAATGACCCCTTTGATATTGTTCCTGGCAATAAAGTCAAACAGGTCGTTTCTTTCGCGGCTGTGCTGGGCATATGATTCGCCAAAATTATTGTCGTTCAATACCTGCGAACCGATGCATATAAACTTAAAGGCGGCATCGCTCATCAACAACTTGTTTTTGAGCCATACCAATTGTGTTTCGCCTAAAAATGATGAATTAGTATCGTGTGGTAATCCGCGGTATAACCGGTCGTCCGTCATAAAAAACTCTGCGTCGTGTTGCTTGAAATTAAAGTAGGTACCACGAAATTTTTCCTGGTCGGCATAGTTATTTGGCCAAAAGCCCTGGAACACTTTTAGGGACGTATCTTTCAGCGCAAAGGTACTGTCACTATCGTTTGGCCCGAAATCGTGATCATCCCAAATGGCGTAGTTGGGTTCGCAGGCCAGAAAATCGCGGTAGAATTTGCGGTAATACTTTCTTATATCAAGTTGCCTCTTAAACATGGCATCGTAACTGCTCCATTGTTTGGGGTAGATATAATAAATATTATCTCCCAGCCATAGCATAAAATCTCCCTTCTTTTTTTTCATGCGGTAGAATATCCAATTGGAGCCGGCCGGGAAAAATATACGCGTTGGGTCGGTATTCATTAACGCGCATGAGCCCAGCAGGAAACTGAAATCCTTTACTACAGTATCGTTGGGAGTGACAAAAGAATATTTTGCGTTGGCCCCCCATCCGTCAATACTGATAATGACATTGTATTTGTGGTCGGGTTTAAGGCCGGTAAAATCCATGGTTAAGGCCACTTCGCCTTTGGCATTGGATATGTAGCTGTAATTGGCAGGGTAATAGACCCTCTTTTCGGCGGTATCGCCCAAAATAAGCATGTTACGGCCTTTGCCCCGGTAGGCTATCCAGATTTTTGCTGTGTTTTTGGTTACTGCCCCTATAACCGGGCCGGCTATCAACCTGGGTTTTTCCGGTTTTTGGGCTGAAAGAATGCTAACCACAAATAAAACGAACAGTAGCAGGGTTGTTTTTTTCACAATGACGAAAGTAATAAGTTATTGCACATTTGAGAGGGAATCCTCACCCTGCCCTCTCCGNNCTCCTTCGGAGAAGGATTTAGGAAGAGGACAAACCCCTGCTTGTATAATACGCACGACTGTTTAAAACCTAAGCTTGCGCTTTTGGCAAACTGAGTTTATTTTGTTTGGAAGGCATGGAAAGTAACCACAACATATTATTGCTTGACGGGGACGAACAGAGTGCGTTGGATATTCAGCGTTTTCTGAAAGTGAGTGCCTATACCTTTGGGGTAAGCCATGTAACCCAGCTGCAGGAGGGACTCAATTATCTGCGCACGCGAAAGCCTGACATTGTATTGCTGGATGCCCAAATGGCACAGATGGGTGATTTTGGTTTATTGAAGCAACAACTGGATAAGGATAAGATTCCTATTATTTTATTGTCGGCGAACAGCGGAAGCGAATCTAAACGCGAAGCAGAGGCAATCGGGGCGCAGGATTATATTATAAAAAATAAAATAAACCTTTTCCACCTTCAGAAAACTATTTTAAATACCCTTAAAATAACCGAAGCGGAGGCTAAACTGGGTAATTCTTTTAACCAAAGTACCCAACAGCAGTCAACACTTTTCAGGGTATTGGATAAAACAAGCTCGGCTGTTATTATAGTTAATGCGGATGATTTTTTGCTATATGCAAACGACAATGCCTATAAATTATTAAGCGAAGAAGGCGTAAGAAATCAGCTTGCCAACCATTTAAGTTACCGCAAGTTAAAGGAAGAGGAGTTTATAGAGTTACGGCCAGGTAATTTGATTTTAAAGATACGTGCCAGTGAAACGGAGTGGGGTGGTGCAGCGGCCAATTTATTTGTTATTGACCGGTTTGCCGGTACCGGAAATAAGGAAAGCTTACTGGCTGATGAATCTTTCCAGGCACTTCTTAATTCGTTAAGTGAAAATGTTATTGTTCTTCAATATGACCGGATTGTTTTTGCAAACAGGGCAGCGCTTAACGTGTTTAACCTGAATCTTTCGGCCATCAGGGAAAAGTTGCCTGCCGAACTTATTGAAGGCTATGCCAGTGACCCTGTATTAACCGTTAAATCTTTTGTGGCCGAAAGGGAATCGAAGGGGCTGATAACCCTGGCTGACGGGACACAACAAATTATGGCCTTACGCACAAGGCCTGTTACCATATCAGGAGAGTTTTGCCAATTACTGACATTTGACCCGGAGCGCGGATTGCCGGATCAACTGGTGCCACAGGGAAGCAGCGCGGAAGACCGGTTTGCCACAGATGGGGTGTTGCACCTTGCATCGCATGACCTGCGGGAGCCGGTGCGGACCATATTGAATTATGTACAACTGATATCAGAAAACCTGCATAAAAAGAAATACGATGCAGCCACTGAGTATGCCGATTTTGCCAAAGCTGCGGCAGATCGCATGGAAAAACTGCTGAGCGACTTTAAAGTTTATATTGCTTTAAGTGATTACAAACCTACACCTACAAAGGTTTCGATGAAAATGGCGGTGGCTGATGTAATGAAGCAAATGAAGGCCGGTATTGAGGCTACGGGTGCTGAAGTAAATGTAGCCGGGCTCCCCGATGTAAATGCTGACCGCGAACTGGTTGAAAAGCTGCTGGTGCAGTTGCTGGATAATGCGTTGAAATTTGGCAAAAAAGGTAAAAAACTGGTGATTGATATCGGCTTTGATAAGTTTGAAGGAAATGTTCTTTTCTGCGTACGCGATAATGGCATGGGCATACCTAAAAAATACCAGGATAAAATATTTGAACCTTTTGAAAGGCTTAACCGGGTTGACGAATACCCGGGTAACGGCCTCGGGCTGGCTATCTGCAAAAAGATAATAGACATGCAAAAAGGCAAAATCTGGGTTGAAAGCTTACCGGGTTTTGGAAGCAGCTTCTACTTTACACTTTAATGGGATATGCGGCTTTGCGGTATGCGGTTTTCGATTGAAAACCGTCTGTCGGTTTTGGTATGTTTTGCCGCCAGCCGGGTCAGCACAAATCGTTAACAGGCATTTTGTTATTTTCGCACACTCAAACAACGAGAATTAAGTAAATTGATATGGCAGCGATAGACGATATAAATAAACGCAGGACGTTCGGTATTATCAGTCACCCGGATGCGGGAAAGACTACGCTTACTGAAAAGCTATTGCTTTTTGGGGGGGCCATACAAACGGCAGGTGCGGTTAAAAGCAATAAGATAAAAAAGACCGCCACCAGCGATTTTATGGAAATAGAAAAGCAGCGGGGAATTTCGGTTGCTACTTCGGTTATGTCCTTTGAGTATAAAGGAAAGCTGATAAACATTCTGGATACCCCCGGCCACAAAGACTTTGCAGAAGATACTTACCGTACTTTGACTGCTGTGGATTCTGTAATAATGGTGGTTGACTCTGTAAAAGGAGTTGAGGCACAAACAAGGAGGTTAATGGAGGTTTGTGCCATGCGCAAAACACCGGTGATTGTTTTTATTAATAAACTTGACCGGGAGGGCCGGGACCCGTTTGATTTGCTGGACGAAATTGAGAAGGAATTAAAAATAAGGGTAAGGCCTCTTTCATGGCCTATTAACCGGGGTACACTTTTTAAAGGTGTTTACAACATACACAAAAAATACCTGAACCTGTTTAAGCCAAGCACCACCAAGGTTGCTGATGAGGTTATGCAGATTACCGATCTTAATGACCCCGAATTGGTGACACAGGTTGGCGAAAGAGATGCGGCACAGTTGCGGGAGGATATAGAAACCGTTGAGATAGTATACGACAATTTTAATGTTGATGAGTATTTAAAGGGCAACCTGGCACCGGTGTTTTTCGGCTCTGCAGTAAATAATTTTGGAGTGCAGGAATTGCTGGAGACGTTTATTGAGATATCGCCAACACCAAGGGGCCGCGAAACGGACAAGCGATTTGTGGAACCCACCGAAAGCAAAATGACCGGTTTTATTTTTAAGATACACGCTAACCTTGACCCCAAGCACCGCGACAGGATTGCCTTTATGCGCATTGTTAGCGGGAAGTTTGAGCGGCATACTTATTATCACCATGTAAGGCTGAATAAGAATTTCAGGTTCAGCACACCGGTAAGTTTTATGGCGCAGGAGAAAAATATTGTGGATGAGGCTTTTCCGGGAGATGTGGTTGGGTTGTATGACACCGGCAGTTTTAAAATAGGCGATGTATTAACCGAAGGAGAAGATTTTCAGATAAGAGGTATTCCATCATTCTCGCCTGAGATTTTTAAGGAACTGATAAATACCGACCCGATGAAATCGAAACAGTTGGAGAAAGGTATTACGCAGCTGACGGATGAGGGTGTGGCACAGTTGTTTACCCAACAACCCGGTAACCGCCGCTTTGTAGGCGCTGTAGGTGAGTTGCAGTTTGAGGTAATACAATACCGGCTGCTGCATGAGTATGCCGCAAGCTGCAGGTTTGAACCCATTAGCATGACCCGGGCGTGCTGGCTACGCTCAGATAACCAGCAAAAACTGGAAGATTTTATCAGGTTCAAATTTTCGAACATTGTGTACGATAAGGACGGGCACCTGGTTTACCTGGCGCCTTCTGATTGGTTTTTAAAAATGGAACGGGAAAATAATCCGGAAATAGAGTTCCATTTTAACAGCGAATTTAAAACGGAAGTGTTGGCTGTTTAAAAATTAAATCCAAATGCAGTTTNNATGCCAATACAAAGGTCACAAAGAGTATGTTTTTGCTGTGGTTTGTATTGAACTTTGTGTGCTTTTTGTTAACATGTGTTTTTTTAATTTTAAACAGCATTTTAAATGCATTAAGAACTTTAAAAATATCAATATCTATTTATGAAACTTACTCTCCTCGGTTTGTTTTGCTTCTTCGCATTGAGCGGGTTTGCGCAAACAATAACTTACGGACCCATTGTTGGTGGTGTAACGGATACTTCGTGCAATATTTTTATAGGCACCTCGGCACCAACATCATTTTCCGTTTTGCTGAGTAAAACCAATCCATTTGGCTCCATTGCGGCATCAGGTGTTGGTACAACCGGTCCTTCAGATAGTACTGCTATTATTCATATTGGCGGGCTTATACCCAATACCCAATATTATATGCGCGCAACTATAAACGGTGTGCCCATATCTACGCCGGCAAAATTCTCTACTTTACTGGCACCCGATTCGGTTGGGCACCAGGTTTTTTTAACCGGCGCCTGTATAGATGGCCTTACTGATGCGGACTCAGCCATTTTTAACCGGGCCGCTGCTGAAAATGCAAAGGCTTTTATTCAATTAGGTAACTGGGGGTACCCGGATGCGGTTGAGGGTTGCCAGGATATTTATTTAAGTAATCCACCCACCAGTTGGGCTGCAACTTACGGCAATGTTCAAAGCATTTATAAACAGCGTTACAGCGGTAATTCAATAAGCTTCATTCAATCACTGGGCCTTGATTATGTTTACGACGACCATGATTATATGAATGAAAAAACCGGCGGGCAAGAGATATTGGGATACGTTATTAACCCCTTTATTGGCATAGTTGGATCTCCTTACACTTATTCGCAACCGGCGGCGGCGCGGCTTAATTCGCTACAGGGATACCGGCAATACTTCCCTTCATATCTGTTACATGATTCAGCAGATGGGCTTTATCATAGTTTTAAGTCGGGCAATGCAGAATTTTTTGTTTTAGATACGCGCACCCCCCGTGGACCTGTATTGTTATGTGTTGATACTGTAGGAGGAACTTCCAATTGGTATTACAAGCAAGACCCATCGACCCACATGCTGGGAAATGAGCAAATGCTCTGGCTTACAAACGCTTTGAGCCAGTCAACTGCAACCTGGAAATTTATTGTTAGCAGTGTGCCTTTTAACATGGGAATGCGTTTTGCATTAGATACACTTATAAAAATTGGGGGGGGAGATGTGCCTTATTGGAACCCCAAATTAGCCTGCGACCCCTTAGGGCTTGGGACTCATGCATATTCGTCTACCAACCATTTTGCAGATATGTGGGCAGGTTTTAAGGCTGATGGCGATAGCCTTTTAAACTATGTTCTTTCCAATAATATTCCGAATGTTTTTGTTGTAAGCGGTAACACGGGTACGGTTGGCCTTGATGATGGCGCTAATTCGGGTTTGCCCGAATTGATGAGTGCGAACATGAAAATTACCAATAGTGAGGACGCACTTTTCTATCAGAACTTTATGGGCTTTAATACCTGGGACCTTGGTGGAAGCGGGCTGTGCCAGCAGCAAAACCTGAATTCAACCTATGGCAGGATAGAGATATACAATAATGACTCAATCAGGCTCAGCGCGGTTGATGAAACGGGTGCCGAGGTTGCAGGCGCCAATTTTTATGCCGGGAGCGCTTATAAATACAATCAGAATTATTCCCCGCTCCGGATTCCTTTGGCTACCGCAGATGTGCGAAGTATGAATGAAAACGACAGCCTGGTAAATATCAACGTGCTGGCTAATGATTCTGATTATAACGGTTATCCCCTTTATGTTAACCTGCAGGCAAACCCGGGCCATGGCGCCGCAGCTGTTAATGGTAACAATACTATTACATACATACCCGATACCGGTTTTTATGGCGTTGATACGTTTTATTACACAGCCTGCGACCATACCAACCCGGTTTGCGGCAATTGCGCCAGCGCTATGGTAACCATACATGTAAACAAGGTAAGTGGCATAAATGCTTCGCCGGAAGCTTTCAGGTTTAGTATTTACCCCAATCCGGCCGATGATATATTGTTTTTAGCTGCTGCAGGTAGCACCGAAACTTTAAAGTTTGAGCTTGTTAACAGTGTAGGGCAGAGCCTTCAGCAGGTCAGTTTTACAGGTAATATAACCGTTGATATTTCGAAATATGCCGGTGGAAACTACTTTTACAAACTTCAGGATAAGGATAATCAGTTGCTTAAAGTTGGAAAGATAGTGGTGGTGCGATAAAAAAAGTGCCTTACAGTTTGAAAAATTACCCAAGTCTTATACATTTGCGCTCCGCTTTGGAATACAGGGCGTAAAAAAGGGAGCTTAGCTCAGCTGGTTCAGAGCATCTGCCTTACAAGCAGAGGGTCACTGGTTCGAACCCAGTAGTTCCCACATTGAAAATCAAAGGGTT
>PMXD01000351.1 GCA_003165895.1 Bacteroidota bacterium
AACTGCGAAAAGCCAAAGTGCTTTTTCAATTAATGAGCAATAACTATTTAGTGGGCATTGGAAGTTCTTTGGCAGGGCTTGCTTTGTCCCTGCATTTGCCTGTATCACCGATTTTCAGATATACGGTTTACAATCACTTTTGCGGCGGCGAAACGTTTGACGAATGCAAACGGACCATCCAAAAGCTGGAAAAGAGCGGAGTTGGCGTTTTATTAAATTATGGGGTGGAGTTAAAAGAGCGCGAAGAAGACTTTAATAAAACCGTTGAAAATAATATTGAGGCCCTTGTGTTTGCTGGTAAAAACAAGGCCGTAAAGGCATTATGTATTAAGCTCACCGGTTTCGGAAGAAACAGTTTGTTTGAGAAAGTACAAAACGGAGAAATGCTGGGCGCTGATGAACAGCAGGAATTTATCCAGGTAAAGAAACGCTTTGAAAAGGTATGCAGCGTTGCCTCAAAGAACGGGGTAACTCTGTATGTGGATGCTGAAGAAAGCTGGATTCAAAATCCGTTAGACGAGATGGTGGAAGAGATGATGCAGAAATNNGTATGCAACACCTTTCAATTATACCGGCACGACCGGCTGGCATACCTGCAAAGCCAGATAGAAAAAGCCGCTGCAGGTAAGTATTTACTTGGCGCCAAACTGGTACGCGGTGCGTATATGGAAATTGAGCGTTTTCGTGCAAAGGAAATGGGTTATAAGTCACCTATACACCGCAACAAAAAAGAGGTGGACGAAGATTTTAACCATGCTGTAAATATCTGCCTTGATAATATCAGCAATCTGTGTTTATGCGTTGCAACGCAAAGCGAACTAAGTAACCGCCTGGCTATGGAACAGATTGAAAAAAAGAAGATTGAGTGCAATAACCCGCGTATTGTTTTCTCACAGCTTTATGGTATGGGTGATAATATGACCTTTAACCAGGCCAAGCTGGGCTTTAATGCCACCAAGTATCTTCCCTATGGGCCTGTTAAAGACGTAATCCCTTACCTGATACGCCGGGCCCAGGAAAATACCTCAGTTGCCGGACAAACCACCCGCGAGCTATCCTTGATAAAAAAGGAAATGAAACGCAGGGGGATTTAGAATTGGTATAATGAGTATGTTTTAATGATGTGTTTTATATTGACGGATGAAAAATCCATTTTCTGCTATATCTTTACAGAAATTTTATGTAGTAATAGAAATTTAGTGACCTGATACCTTTTACTAATAAGCCAAATGGCTACGAAAAAATTACAATGTCTGTCCCGCAAATAAGACTGAAAACAGAAGGATTTAGAGCAATTAATAAAGCCAATATTATTATTGATGGAATAACTGTAGTTGCTGGTGAAAATAGTTCCGGAAAAAGCACTCTATCGAAATTATTATATTATCTCTTTAAGACGGCATCTAATTACGAAGCATTAGTTTATGATGAGCTTCTAGATAAACTGCGAAATGTATACCGTTTTTTGGATACAGCGCTCCACGAAGTTTCTTCTTTTACGGGCGATCGAGCTTTACGTGACGAACTCTACAATGAGCTGCGGTATTTAAGAAAGAAAAATTTTTTACTAGAAAATTCTGATGAACCACAGGCAGAAAGGTGGCAAGTAGTGCAAGAAAGGTGGTTGGCGGTAATTAGAAGATTTTCTGATGTCTTTAATCAATATAGTGAAGCCAAGGACAAAGATCGAATGACTGCACGGATTAAGAGATTAAAATTAATAGCAGCCGATTTACTTGAATCTGGGAATATTGAAATTAGTGAAAGCGAGTTTTTGCCATTTGATAAGATTGGCAAGTTTGTCGAATACCGATTTAAGGAAGCAAAAGGCAAAACTAAAAGTCGACCCAATACATTGTTTATTGAAGCTCTAAAAAATGTTTTTTCAGGGGGAGAGTTGCCAAAAATTTTTGAAGTTTATGAATTTGAAGATCCGATTGTTTCGTTAGTAAATGACCATTTAAAACCCCCATATTCGATCGCTAACTCAATTTATATTGATACTCCTATGATAATAGGAGTGGAAAGTTCAGAAATTGAATACTGGGATGATTTAAACGAACTTTTAAACAAGAGAGGGAAATCTTTTTTTTCAGAAATATCACAAACAATAAGTAATGAGATAATTCATGGTGATGTTTCTGTAAATGATGTCAATTCGTTGGCGGTAGATAATTTTTCCTTTAAAAGAGCCGATGGGTCAATTTTTAACCTCTTAGATTGTGCAACAGGGGTTAAATCATTTGCGATCCTGCAGTTGTTGTTGAAAAATGGCTCACTTAATGATAAGACATTGCTGATTATAGATGAGCCAGAATCGCATCTTCATCCGCAATGGATTATAGAATATGCGCGTTTGATCGTTTTACTAAATAAGCATGCTGGTATTAAATTCTTTATCGCTAGCCATAATCCCGATATGGTAAGTGCTATTAAATATATATCAGCTAAAGAAGGAGTAGAAGATAAATTGCATTTCTATTTGGCTGCAAAAATTGGAGATAGCTACTTATATGATTATGAGCACTTGGGCACTGAAATAGATCCCATATTTGGTTCATTCAATATTGCGATTGACAGAATTAAACTTTATGGTGTTTGATGAAATATTGCTATCCTACAACAATTAATCATTCAGTTGCGAGCCTTTGTCCAAACGTCTTAGAGAATATCAATTCTTTGGCCGTGAGAGAAGGGTTTATGACAGGAGCACCATTATTTCCACAAATGGAAATAGTCATAAACATGGACGATGTTGAAGCACATAATGCTTATTTGGTTCCACGAAAGCAAGTAAGGTCCATGGATCTAGCTTTTGCAATTTCAAGTCAGGATAAAAGGACTAAAGAGATGGTATTGGTTGATTTAAAATTGAATGTAGGACCAAGTTTAAGTAGTATTTTGAAAGATGAATTGGTCGAAAAAATAGTAGAATCGAGAAAAACATTAGGTAATGAGGTAAAAATTCATGGCCAATATATTTTCATTTTTCAAACTAATTTGGTTGAACAAGCCAGACGTTTATTTTTCAAATGGAATCCTAGGCTAGATGGTGAAAATACATCAATGGATATGGATAGGTTAAAAAGCACTTACTTTTAAATTTACCTAAAACTTCTCGAAAGTTTATGCGAAACTTGTAGTGCAATGAACAAGAATTTAGATCCCGATAAAGAACAGTTAACCCCTGCCGAGGCAGAAGTTGAACGCGCGCTAAGGCCTAAGGTGATTGACGATTTTATGGGCCAGCCCAAAATCGTTGATAACCTTTTTGTGTTTATAAAAGCCGCTAAACAACGGGGCGAGGCGCTTGACCATGTTCTTTTGCACGGCCCTCCGGGATTGGGTAAAACAACCCTCTCTAACATCATTGCCAATGAAATGGGGGTTAGTATTAAAATAACCTCAGGCCCGGTAATGGAAAAACCCGGCGACCTTGCAGGCCTGCTTACAAACCTGGAGACCAACGATGTGCTTTTTATTGACGAAATACACCGTCTTTCACCGGTAGTAGAAGAATACCTCTACAGCGCCATGGAGGACTATAAGATTGATATTATGATTGATAGCGGGCCCAATGCCCGCACCGTGCAAATCAGCCTGAACCCGTTTACTTTGGTAGGTGCAACAACCCGTTCGGGCTTGCTCACTGCGCCGCTCCGTTCGCGTTTTGGTATTACCTGCCGCATGGAATATTATGATGCGGAGGTGCTGAAAAATATCATTAAGCGCTCAGCCAAAATACTGAAGACAGAAATTAATGAAGACGCGGCATTCGAAATTGCCCGCCGTAGCCGTGGCACACCGCGTATCGCCAATTTACTTTTAAGGCGCGTGCGCGATTTTGCCCAGGTAAAAGGCGATGGCACCATAACCCTGGCCATTACCAAATATGCACTTGAAGCGCTGAATGTAGACTTGCATGGTTTAGACGAAATGGATAACCGTATTCTTTCAGCCATTATAGAGAAATTTAAAGGCGGCCCTGTTGGCCTTACAACCATTGCCACAGCAGTGGGAGAAGAGGCCGGAACAATTGAAGAAGTGTATGAACCTTTTTTAATTAAAGAAGGATTTATTAAGCGCACCCCTCGTGGGCGCGAAGCAACTGAACTTGCTTACCGTCACATTGGTAAAACACCGCCCCCATCGGTTACCGGTGGCTTATTTTAATATGATAGCACAAACACCAGTTGCACCTTACTACGCTGTTATATTTACCTCGCTTCGTACTGCCGGTGATGATGGTTATGAAGCCATGAGTGATAAAATGGTTGAGCTTGCAAAACAACAACCCGGTTATTTAGGAATTGAATCGGCCAGGAATGAAATAGGTATTACCGTTTCGTATTGGGAGAGTTTAGATGCAATTAAAAACTGGAAAGCAAACCTGGACCATCAACTAGCGCAAAAGTTGGGTAGGGAGAAATGGTATAGCCATTATAAAGTCCGTATTTGCAGGGTGGAGAGGGATTATGGTTTTGCTGAAAAGCACTGATAGGGGTAGTGCTGTACGAAAGGTTTGTTGCAGCAATTACCTGTATATTTTTTTCTGCCGCGCGTAACCCAAAATCGATTGTTTCCTCACATGCCGTCCGGGCCTATGAGTTGCATATTATTTTTCTTTGAGCTTAATGGCAAATGGCAAATGCAAGGTTTTAGCCATGTCTGAATTCAGGTAAAATGCAGTATCAACGCTTATTTCGTTATAGAAAATCGGCGCAAAGTCCGCGCTCTCATAGGGTATTTTATACCCGCAATGTTTTTGCAGTTTATCTTTAATCTCATTTCGCAGTAAATTAGAATACGAAGTATAATGCGGGGTGTAAAGCGAATCTAAAATCACTATGCCTTTTACATCAGCAGCTTTTAAAGCGGCAATTTTTTGTAACCGGCTATCTTCGCTAAGGGCATATTTTTTCATGTCGGGCACTTGCCGGTAAATATCGCGGGCATAGATGCTGCAATAAAACAGCAGGGAAAAAACAGCCATGAAAAACAGCCCTTTATTTGAAAAAAAACGCAAGTTGCCAAGTATAAGGAAGATATACATGGCTAATAAACTCATAAAAAAACTCAGATAAGTATACTGGCGTGCAGGCCCCAGGCTCGCTTGCGCATATACACTGGGCACAATAAAAAACGCGATTGCAATAATAAATACCGACACAACTATCAATAAACGTCGTAATATATGATTTGCCCTTACCGGTGGTAACGAAGCCCCCGCATACATAAAAACCGGGGCAGCAGCAAGTAGCAAAGGTGTTTTCGAAACAACATTTATTAAAAGTGCGATATACCATGTAAAAACGTGACCCGGCATTTTTGACCACGCAAGCGGTACTGTTTCATATCCGTTATAAAGAGCATTACTTATTGCCAATCTGACTTTATTACCCGGGGCGCTTACCATTATCACAAACGATACAGCGCAAAAAATAAGCGCAAAAAGTGACTTTTGGATATGCACAACATTTAAAAAATATCTAAATCCTGATTTATAGTTAAGCATGTAACTGAGTAAAATAAACCCGGTCAATATCAATATTACAATGGCTGCAAAGTTTTCGGAAGAAGCGCCCACATATAAAAAACTACAGTCGAGTAGGCAAGGGCATTTCA
>PMXD01000164.1 GCA_003165895.1 Bacteroidota bacterium
AATAGGAGGAGAGTTTAATACAAGCAGCCGTGTTGGTTGTTTCGCGTGAGGAGGTTCGGCTACGATTACCATGACATCAGGAGGAGAGTTTAAATACAAGCAGCCGGCCCCTTCCGTCCCCGANNCGGGGACGGAAGGGGTTGAGACATGTAGATAAAACACAATATTTTCGGGTATGGAGAGAATAAATTTGCTCTATAGACAAGCCTCTGGTGGGGGTATAGAGGGTGGTGGGTATCCGTAATTAACGAACACGTCAACTGCGAAAGCCGCATCTTCCGTACAGCTATTACGCCACCAGCGCTGCGGCGCCAAATACACCTGCGCTGTCCCCTAATTCCGGCTTTAAAACAGGCACAGTTACAATAGGGTTGAAAATAAACTGTTTCAGGCTTTCAACGCCATCTTTATAAATCAGGTCTATGTTGCCTACGCCCCCGCCCACTACAATGATATCCGGGTCGAGTATATTGGTAACTACTGATACTGCCTTACCAAAAAAGTAACAGAGGCGTTCCATTGTTTTCGAGGCGGCCGCATCTTTGCCAGCCAGGGCCGCAGCGTATATTTCATGAAGCTTAAATGAGTTACCGGTCAGTCCCAGATAATATTTTTCAAGCGCCGGGCCGGAAATAACCGTTTCCACACAACCATCCCTTCCGCAATAACATTTACCACCTGAGGCATCTAAAAAATTATGGCCCCATTCGCCGCCTATGCCGTGGTGCCCGTCCCAAACCTTTCCATCAATCACTATTCCACCGCCAACTCCCGTACCCATGATGATACCGAAAACCATACGCGCACCGGGGAATCGCTGTTTTACCGCCCCCCAATGGGTTTCGGCCAGTGCAAAACAATTGGCGTCATTGGCAATAATTACTGGCATTTGTAAAAGCGCCTCAATATCCTTTTTAAAAGGTTTGCCAATAAGTGCTGTGCTGTTACAGTTTTTCATCAGGCCGGTACTCGGCTCCATAGCGCCGGGCGTTCCAATACCTATGGTTGCAGGTATAAGGCCACTCTGTGTTTTCATTTCTTCAACCAGCAAATGAATCTGCTTTAAGATATGCCCATACCCCAGCTGCGACTCTGTATTTACCCTGATTCTTAGCAGCGGTTCTGGTTTTACAAGCGATGGAAGAATGGCGCCTTCTATTTTGGTTCCGCCCAAATCAATACCCCATAATGGCTGCTGCATTTTTTCCGGATTAATTTCTATTGACAAAATAAATATAGCCACAAAGGGGTTCATACCAAATTGTTAGCCCTGGGCACGGTTTAACCTGCCTGTTGTTTGGGACATTTGTGACTGGTGCGACAAAGTCCCACCAGTCACAAATGTCCCACCAAAGCCCTATGATTAAAAGAAATTATTTCATGTATTTTCGAACGCGTGAGCATTAAACCAAAACTGGGCCTTTTTGACCTTACTATGATTATTGTCAGTTTGGTTATTGGCATTGGTATTTTTCGCAGCCCTGCAATTGTAGCACAAAAGGCCGGCACGCCAGCAGTGTTTTTTACAGCCTGGATATTAGGTGGGTTTATCAGCATTTGCGGTGCACTGACTTTTGCCGAAATCGGCTCGCGGTTTCCAACAGCCGGCGGGTTTTACCGCATATTCTCTTATTGCTATCACCCTGCCTACGCTTTTATGCTTAACTGGTCGCTCGTTATTATTAATGCTGCCAGTGCGGTGGGGGTTGCTATTGTGGGCGCCGGGTACATTAATCCCGTTTTGCTGCCATTGGCTTATCAAAACGATACCGGCATAAAACTAACTGCTGTTGCGGCCATACTTATTTTATACGGGCTAAATTTTATGGGTATCAAAATGGGCGCACGCACCCAAAATATTCTTAGCCTCATTAAAATTGCCATGCTCATTGTTTTCTGCTGCGCCCTGTTCGGCCCCCCCCATGCTTCACCAGTATCAGTATTGTCCGATGGCCAGGGTGGATTTGATTTTATAAAAGCCCTGGGTGTAAGCCTGATATCCGTCTTTTTTACTTATGGGGGTTATCAAAACACTATCAACTTCGGTGCCGATATACGCCAGCCAGCGCGCAATATGCCCAAAGCCATTTTTGCAGGCATGGGTATTGTTATTATACTGTATCTGGCTATTAATTTCGCTTATTACAGCGTCCTGGGTTTCGAAACCGTACAACACTCAAAATTGCTGGCAGCCGAACTGGCCGGCTCTTTTTTCGGGCCGGTGGGCTATACCCTTGCATCGCTGGCAATCTTTATTTCGGTGCTGGGTTTTATCAATACTTCGTTAATGAGCAACCCACGTATTTACTATGCCATGGCCGAAGACCATATACTGCCGCCAGTGTTTAAAAAGCTGAACGAAAGAACAATGACCCAGGAGTTCGGGCTTTCATTTTTTGTAGCACTGATGCTTATTTCGCTCGTTTTGCTTGGCACCTTCGAAAAAATAGTGAATTACGTAATGTTTATTGATAGCCTGTCACTGGTATCAGCCGCAGCCACCATTTTCGTTTTCAGAAGAAGGGCAAAAGCCGATGGCGCAACTGCCAATAACGAAATCTTTCAACTCAGGTTTTATCCCTGGGTGCCCTTACTTTTTATGCTGGTTTTATTGATAGTTATGTTCAATGTATTAGTATCCGATACACAATCGGCACTGTACGGATGTATTATTTTTTTAGCGGGTTATCCATTGTATTGGATTTTAAGAAAAGTGGTATCGCAGTAACTAAAATGTCATTAAGTTAAACCGATACACAGTTCTTTTTGCGCTGCGCTACCTCCCAGCCTCCGAAGCGGAGGAGCATCCACGCAGCAAAAAGAACAACTTTGCCCGGTGGTTGTATTTTGTATTGCTGGGTAGCGGTTCTCCCGCGTAGTTTATCCCGCTTTTTTGCGGGAGGAGTTAGAGGGTTTGCGTGGATGCATTTCCTTAACTTAACGACATTGTCCGGAGGGCAGTTCAACTTTTATCCTCAATACCTTAGCTTCGCCACAATCCAATAAACAAACTTTGAACCGCAACATCCTGCTCGCTTTTAAAATTCTGCTCTTCCTTTTAATGAGTTGGTTTATTGCCGACCAGCTATTTTTAAAAAACGACTTTAAAACCCAGCTTGCATTTTGCATTCAGCATTTACAGGGCCATAAATTCTATTTATTTCTTCTCGCTGTCCTTCTAATGCCCCTCAACTGGGGCCTTGAAACCATTAAATGGAAAGCCCTCCTTCAATCAGAGGTGCCAGGCAGCAGGCTTCTTAAATCAATCATTGCCGGTATTACAGTAGGTTTTGTAACTCCCGGCCGCACTGGCGAATTTGCGGGCCGCGTCATGTTTTTAAATGACAACAACGGGGCAAAGGTCTTCTATCTCAGTTCCATCGGCGGCCTGGCCCAAACGGCTGCATCGCTGGTAATTGGAGTTCCTTTTGTATTTATCTGGAGTAATGACCCTTTCATTACCGAAATAATAACTGCATCAGCCGCAGTTTACCTGTTAGTATTCTTCCGGTTCGATCTCTTAAACAGGCTTCTGTCGTCCTGGTCATTCCTCCAAAAATATGGCCTCGTAATCGAACATGGCGACCTCCCTGCTATCGGAACACAGGTTTATGTGCTTTTTCTTTCCGCCCTCAGGTTTACCGTTTACACCCTGCAATATGTGTTGCTGCTGATGTTCTTTGGCGTTAGCACCAATATGCTGGCATTGTTTACGCATAGTGTTGTTTACCTGCTGGCACAAACATTCTCACCCCTCATGCCCCTGCTCGATTTTAGTTACCGCGGGGCCAGTGCCTTATATGTGTTTAAAAACTTTTCAAACAACAACATTGCCATATTAAGCACCGTAATGATGGTTTGGTTAATTAACCTGGTAGCGCCCGCAGTTATCGGCTACTTTTTCATTTTAAAGCGCAAAGTGATTTACCTGCCGCGCTTTAAGTCCTGAAATAAAATCCCCCTTAATCGCTGATGAGATTTGGATATTTATAAAATCAGTTTTCATTTAGGCTGTTCCCCTCTCTTTGAAAAACTAATCGTCACCCAAATTTTTGATCGGCCTAATTCTTGTATCTGGCTGTTTTTTCATCCGGCCTCTAAGCAATTTCCGTTAAGAAAATGATTCATGCGTGGCCAAAAGGAAAAAAACGCTGTATGAGACCAGCCGAATGTTAACTAAAAGCGCTGATAGCCGTACCGTCAGCTAAAAGCGCTGATCTTGCGTCGAGTTCGTTTATTTCCCTGCGNNTTTTATCAAGAAAAAAGAACGGCCATTATTGTTAGCAGGCAAAGGTTAAAATTTGGGTAAGACATAGCCGAAAAAAGAGATGGGTGTCCGAAGAAAAGCCTGTCCCACCGCTTTGGACGGGAGGGTCCGTTGGCTGTTTGGCTATTTTGCGAAGGAAGTTAGTTCCCTGAAATAAATCCAGCCAACTATCCCCGCGGAAAGATACTTTTGGCTTTTGTTTCTCATTAATCTTTCTCCATGTCTGCAACCGATACCGGTACCTTCTTCAAAACACTAAGCGATAGCATCACCGCACAACAGTTTATAAAACTAACCCTCAGCGACCGCCGCGATAAAAGCAACAACCTGAAAAACATTTTTGTAAAACCGGTTGTGCTCAAATCGGGTTTCATGCTCTCTTTTGTTTACAGGCACCCCACAAAAGATATCACCAAAAATTACGAAACACAGGAAGGAACAGACCTGCTTAAAGACATGCTTGAAAAAGGTTTTTATAAAGCAGACCTGTTTACCACAACTAACGATTTGCACCTTACCCTTACTAAAAACGGCAAAAGCATTTTAACCCAAAAAACGGCGGCTAATCAGCAACCCCCGGTTACTGAACACGACAAAACCAAAAAACGATATGTAATCCCTGAAAACAACATCTACCTGCGCGAGTTAGGCATTACAACCGCCGAAGGCAAAGTAAAAAGCGATAAACAGGATAAATTCAGGCAGATAAATAAGTATGTTGAAATAGTAGAGGGCATCGTCCACTCCGCCTCACTCTCCCCTGATTTTAGCATTGCAGATATGGGCGCCGGCAAAGGCTACCTCACTTTTGCTTTGTACGATTACCTTACCAACAGTTTGCACATGACACCTAAAGTAACCGGTGTTGAAATGCGGAAAGAACTGGTTGAAAACTGCAACAACATAGCAGCCAAAGCAGGCTTCAATCAACTAAACTTTATCACCGGTTCAATAGATACTGCCGAAATCCCCGCCACGGATATGCTGATAGCTTTACACGCCTGCGATACCGCTACCGACCAGGCCATCTATCGCGGCATTACATCCGGCGCAAAAGTTATCATCTGTGCCCCATGTTGCCATAAACAAATCCGCAAAAGCATGAAACCGGCTAATGACATAAAAGCAATTACCAAATATGGTATACTTGAAGAAAGGCAGGCCGAAATTTTAACCGATGCTATGAGAGCCCTGATACTTGAAGCTTTCGGTTACCAAACAAAAGTGTTTGAATTCATATCTACAGAACATACACCCAAAAATATAATGATAGTAGGAGTAAAAACCGAAGTCAGCGCAAAAACCAATCCGGCCGCCATTGAACAACTCAAAAATTTAAAGGCGATGTATAATAT
>PMXD01000348.1 GCA_003165895.1 Bacteroidota bacterium
TATCCCGGACAGTATAGGTTTTAAAAGCCATTTTATGCACAAAAAGGGTGTTTTACCTGAATTTCCGCCCTGTTAGTCCAATTCGGCCAAGGCTTCATCCAGATTTATCTGAATACTGCATTTGTCATGAATTTCAAAGGATGATAAATCCTTTTTTTCCTGATAATGGCCATTTATAAGTTCGTAAACCTGATATGTTTTTAAATTCGGGTCTGCAATAATATAGTTTTTAACGCCTTGTTCCTCATAGAGTTCAAATTTTAAATACTTATCCTTAACCTCAGTCGAAGGAGCCAATATCTCAACAATAAGTGCTGGTGCTTTAGTTATAAAATCACCGGTATTATCGCAGTTTACAGAAATATCAGGCCTTACAACCGTATTATTGTTAACGATCCAATCAAGAGTATAAACTACATAACAACTTCTGAAGTCATTCTTTTGGCCGTTAATGGAATTTGAAATTTGACAAAGTATTTCTCTGCTTAACTCCTGATGTTTTCTAACCGGTGAGGGCAACAATGAGTAAGGAATTCCTTGGATTAACTCCCAATCTCCTTCCCAGCGGTTGTAATCTTCAACCGAGTAATTTGGTAAGTATTTGTGAACCAGCATCTGTCAAATATAAATAAAAATGAGTTCTTTATCAGGCACCCTTTTGATTAGAGTGTATACCATATTGTAGGACAGATTAAAACTCTCTTGGTTTGCCTCGGACTCACCAATTCCGTCCCTAAATGGGAAACCAGGGTAAAATTGCAAAACAACAACTTTGACGACAAAATTTGTATTTGTATTCGGCTTTGGTATCTCCTTTAGAGGACGGAAGGGGCGGCTGTTGGGAACGTGACAGTATAGTCTGCACCCTTTTGATTAGTATTTTTAAAAAGCCTATATATTCCCCTTCATAATCTCTCTCGAAATAACCAGTTTCTGAATCTCAGAAGTTCCTTCGCCAATAGTGCAAAGCTTTGAGTCACGATAGAATTTTTCAACCGGAAAATCTTTGGTATAACCGTATCCGCCGAATATCTGAACTGCATCAGTTGATACCTGCACTGCCACTTCTGAAGTATAGTATTTGGCAAAAGCCGATTCCTTGGTCATTTTCCGGTGTGTATTCTTCAAATAGGCGGCCTGCATGGTTAGTAACTCCCCTGCTTCAATCTTTGTAGCCATATCTGCCAGTTTAAAGGCAATGGCCTGGAAATTAGCTATCGGCTGACCAAACTGTTCGCGCTCTTTGGCATACTTCACAGAGGCCTCGTAGGCGCCCTTGGCAATACCTAAGCCCAATGAGGCAATGGAAATTCTTCCGCCGTCCAAAATCTGCATAGCCTGCTGAAAGCCCGTGCCTATTTTTGCGTCGCCACCAACTACCTGTTCATCAGGTACAAAGCAATCTTCAAAAATTACTTCGGCAGTTTCAGAGGCACGCATGCCCAGCTTGTTTTCTTTTTTGCCGGCTTTAAGGCCTTTGGCACTTCTTTCAATAATAAAGGCGGTCATACCCTTGCTGTCTAACAGTTCACCGGTTCTTACAATCGCTACAATAACATCGCTTGATGCACCATGAGTTATCCAGCATTTGGTGCCGTTTAATACCCAGCCGCCATCTACTTTCTTAGCTGTACATTTCATGCGCATGGCATCCGAGCCTGTATTAGGTTCGGTAAGTGCCCAGGCGCCAATCCATTGGCCGGTAGCCAGCTTGGGCAGGTATTTTTGTTTTTGTTCCTCAGTGCCGTGATAGTAAATGTGACCAGTGCACAGCGAGTTATGCGCCGCCACGGAAAGGCCAATAGAGCCACAAACTTTAGATATTTCCGAAACAACAGTTACATACTCAAAATAACTGAAGCCCGAGCCGCTGTACTTTTCAGGTACAAAAACACCCATAAATCCAAGCTCCCCCATTTTATGGAAAAGGTCTTTAGGGAAAATCTGTTCTTCATCCCATTTCATCAGGTTGGGGCGTATTTCACGGTCAGCAAAGTCTTTGATAGACTGTGCAATCATTATCTGATTTTCGCTGTAATCGAAATTCATTCCTGTAGTTTCGGTAGCATGTGCGCTTGCAGTTTCCATGGTTGGAGGCGTTTATGTTTTGAGGGCGTGCGAATATAGGAAAAACAGCCTTAATCCAATAGAACGCTGATTTATTATGATGGTTATGATTTATGATGATTATGAAACTAAAAAGCAGTTTCAATGTAAGGCTTTCGGTCTTTAGGTTGGCTCACTAAATAATGGCTGTTAAATCATAATTCCATCATAAGAATCATAATAAATCAGCGTTCTATTCGAAATCAATAGCACTGACGATATTTTTGGAGTAAGTCAAAATCTTCTCCTTACCCTTTAAAAAATCAAGCGCAGCTATAAAGGAAAATCCGGCAATTTTACCGCCTTCTGCCAGTACCAGTTCAGCAGCAGCAACGGCGGTACCGCCGGTTGCCAGAATATCATCGTGTATCATTACGTTCCATCCCTTTTTTACTACATCGGTATGAATTTCCAGGGTGGCCGAACCGTACTCCAGATCGTAAGAATAAGAGCGGGTTTTAGCAGGCAATTTCCCTGCTTTACGAACGGGGAACAAAGGCACCTGCAACTTATTCGCTATCAGCATACCCAGGAAGAAACCCCGGCTTTCAACTGCACAAACTGCATCTACTTTACCATGGTTATGCAAAAAGCTATTTATCAGGTATTCGGTGACCTCATCACACAGTTTGGCATCTAAAAATACCGGTGTAATATCTTTAAACATAATTCCCGGTTTAGGAAAATCGGGCACGTTTCGGATTACTTCGTTTAGCTTTTGTTCTAGTTTCATTTGATAAAGAGAAGTCATAAGAGTTCAGAAAGGTAATTAATTCAAAATTCATAAATCATAAACCTGCCTGCCGGTAGGCAGGTCAGCATTATTTCAGGCTTTTTCGTGTTTCCAAAAGTAATACACCGGTATCCCCAATAGCACAATGCCCAATCCCGGCCAGCTATACATAGGTTTTGTAATCAGCAGGTTTAGGCAGAATGCAGATACCAGCACAATATAAATAATTGGAATAACCGGGTATCCAAAAGCCTTATAAGGCCGCTCGGCATCAGGCATTTTTTTACGGAGAACAAAAATGCCCAGTATCGTTATAATATAAAACAGCATTACAGCAAACATTACATAATTCAGCAGGTCGCCATATTTGCCTGAAAAGCACAAGGCGCCGGCCCAGATAAATTGTACCCACAAGGCATAACCCGGAACGCCAAACTTATTATTGTCTTTCATCTGGTTAAAGAACAATCCGTCTTTTGCCATAGCCTGGTAAACCCTTACGCTGCTTAAAACAATGCCGTTGTTACAGCCAAAAGTTGAAACCATAATAAGCAGCGCCATAATGATAGTTGCAGGGGCACCAAATATTTGCATGGCAGAAGCGGTAGCAACCCTGTCTTTTTCGGCAAACATAATTCCTTTGCCCATAGCTGTGGCAGCATTGGGGTCGCCATAGAAGGGGAGGAGGTTCAGATATGCAATGTTCACCAATAAATAAAGGCTGATAACCATTACTGTTCCGAAAAAAAGGCTCAGCGGTATGCTGCGTTTAGGGTTTTCTATTTCACCTGCAATAAAGGTTACGTTATTCCAGGCATCGCTGCTGAATAGTGAGCCCACCAAACCTGCACCCATAGCTGCTATTAAGCCAAGCGTGGTTAATTTTTGAAAGCTTACGTGGCCGGTTTCATCGGCAGTATAACTGCCAAAATCCCAGAAGTGTTGCAGGTTATTATGCCAAACATCGTGATTGCTGCAAACAAAAACACCCAGGATGATGAGGCCAAATAAAGCAACCAGTTTGGTTGAAGTAAATATTCTGACAATGATTTTGCCGTAATTAATTCCTCTTGCGTTTATAAAAGTAAGCAACAGGATAGATAATACGCCCAATACCTGTGCCGCCGATATTTTAAATGAACCGATGGCAAGCAAAATATTATTCTCGCTAAACACCGGAAAAATAACACCGGTATACTTGGCAAAAGCCACCGCCACAGCAGCAATGGTGCCCGACTGCACCACGGTAAACAAACTCCACCCATACAAAAAGCCTGCAATTGGGTGATAAGCTTCGCGCAGATAAACGTATTGGCCGCCTGCGTGCGGAAACATCCCGGCTAACTCGCCATAACTAAGGGCTGCAAAAATGGTTAGCAGGCCGGCAATAACCCACAGCAACAGCATCCAGCCGGGGCCACCGACCGTTCTACTCATATCGGCACTAACAATAAAAATACCGGAGCCTATCATAGACCCCGATACAATTAAAGTTGCATCAAGCAGGTTGAGTGATTTTTTCTGTTCGGCCATTTATAAAATTTCTGCCACAAAGGCACAAAGGGCACTAAGAAATACAAATTCAAGGTAAATTACATTTACCTATAAAAACTTTGTGCCTTCATGCCTTTGCGGCAATTACATTTATTTATTAGTATTTAGCTTGCTTCGGCTTTGACCATACATAAAATAGATAACAAGCCCTGCCAGCATCCACCCAAAAGCAGTAAGCAAGGTTCTATTATCCAACGATACAATCATGGCTAAACAAACGATTATGCCCAAAACAGGCGTTAGTGGCGATAACGGCGCCCTGAACGGGCGAACCCTGTCAGGGTCAGTCCTGCGCATAATCATCACACCCACACACACCAGCACAAAAGCCAATAATGTTCCTATCGAAGTAAGGTCACCGGCTACACTTTCGGGTATAAATGCTGCAAACAAACCTACAAATACAAACAGGATCATATTGGATTTCCAGGGGGTTTTGAATTTAGGGTGCAAATCGGCAAAAACACCAGGTAATAATCCATCGTTACTCATAGAATAAAACACCCGTGACTGGCCTAACAACATAACTAATATCACCGAAGAAAAGCCCAAAAGAATAGCCACCGAAATTAAAGGCGATAACCATTCATAACCCAACATATAATGTTGAATTGCATACGCAACGGAAGCCTCTTTACCTGCACCTGCTTTTACAAAATCTGTATAGGGTGCCACGCCGGTTAGCACATACGAGAACAGCACGTACAAAATAGTACATACCACCAGCGAACCAAGTATACCTATCGGCATATCGCGCTTGGGGTTTTTTGCTTCCTGCGCTGCCGTTGAAACTGCGTCAAAACCAATAAAGGCAAAAAACACTACTGCTGCCCCACGCAATACACCCAGCCATCCGTGATTAAAAGTGAGTGAATAGTCCTGAATTTTCCCATTCCCTAAATCAACTGGTGGATGATTAGCAGGTATAAGATAGGGCGTATGGTTAGCGGGGTTCATAAACTTCCATCCTATAAAAATAAATATCAGCACAATGGTCACTTTTACAAATACGATAACTGCATTTACACTTGCTGATTCCTGTGTACCCCTGATTAAAAGAAGGGTTAGCATAAGTAAGATAAATAAAGCCGGAAGATTGATAAGGCCATGCACCCCCAGGGTAGAAACCTCAAACGGCGAATGGCACAATTGGTAAGGAATAACGCCGCCCAAAAGGTTATTCAGGTATTCGCTCCAGGCAATAGAAACAGTAGCTGCGCCTAAGGCATATTCAAGTATCAGTGCCCAACCTATAATCCATGCAACTAATTCGCCCATAGTGGCGTAGGCATAAGTATATGCGCTACCGGCAACAGGTATCATAGAGGCAAACTCAGCATAACATAACCCGGCAAAAGCGCAACCAACTGCGGCTATAACAAAAGACAGCGTAACCGCAGCGCCTGCATGTTCGCCGGCAGCAGCGGCAGTACGCACAAACAACCCGGCACCTATAATGGCGCCAATACCCAAAGCAATAAGTGCCCATGGGCCCAAAGTCCTTTTTAATGAATTTGCCCCCTCGGTCATCTTCATCAATTCAGCAATAGATTTCTTTCGGAAAATATCTGCCATAATATGATGTTGTTTTAGTGTTTATTTTTTATCAATCCGGGTAAAACTATAAAAATTTTTCGGACGAATTTTTACAACTGCCCTTCAAAGAAATAATTTTCCTCGGTCGAGTTATATTTGGGGGGCTATGAGTTGACTTGATTAGCCAACACTTTAGAAACTGGCACAACGGGCATATATAGGTCTGAAATCAAAGTGCCTTTTATTATCTGGGATTGAACGCCCCTTGATTGATGCATTGATAAATTAAGAAGAAACTGATAAAAATGATCAGGCTTTATATCCTCACCAACCAATAAAGTTGACAAATTTTCTATCTCGAATTCATTTTTTACCCTCATCGAAAACAGGGCCTTTTCATCCCTAAATAACTTGAATTCCACAAAAAACTCCACAGAATTTGTTTCTGCGTAGATGTTTACATCAACTGCTAAACTATCTTTTAAATCCAGCGCCGCTTTATTTAATCCGGCGATTAACTTAGTATCAATTTTAGAATCAACCAACTCAATAGATTTAACTCTATATGTAATATGGTCAGGTTTATCTTTAATTTCTTTAGTTGAAGGAGTCATATCGCAAAGCTGTTATCAAGGGAATATGCTTCTAATAATTCTGGCGAAGGTTTTAAATTATGGGTCGCGTTTTTTCTTTGAGGAATATTAACCGATTCGGGAATTGGTTCATAAGATTGATAGGTCGAAACCCTCAGTTTTCCGGAAACATTAATTTCATAAGTAAAAGTTATCCTGCGCTTTCGGCCTTCATTGGCTTTTATGTGAAGAAACATACCAAATACCAACCCGGTTATTGAGGCGGCTAAAGTTAAAATGATTGCTATAATGCTAATAATCTGCATGGTTTTTTAGTTAGTTTTATTAAACACATAATAATTAGCCTCCCGGCTCATATAGACTGAAATGCCAACGAATACAAACGAAAAAACCTGTAGCGTTGGTAATGGATATTTATTATTCATTGCTTCGTTGAACAAAAATAATCCTATTAAGAAACCAATCAAAAGAATAAAGGTCATAGATATAAGTGCAATGGCGAGTTTCCGGTCAAATTCTTTATGCCCGATTAAGCTTAAATTTGACAAATTCATAGCTAAACCTGCAAAAAGAAAGTCCTTAATGTCATATCCCTGAATTGGCAAATCAAAACTGACCAAGAGCCGTAAGATAACCGGGATAAAACTTGCAAATAGTGTAAGAAAATACCACATCCACTTATCATCACTACCCTGTAATTTTTCAAATAACCCTATGCAAAACTTCTTTTAAACCTATAAATAAATGATTTTTTGAGTAACAGTGAATTACCAATATTATAGTTTTGTAACGCTAATTTAGTTGTTTTGAAACAACCAAAGCTTTGTTTTTGAATAATGAGAAGAAATTACCAATGAAACTATGTTCAATCTTATAACAGAATATCGCGGCTTTATACCTCAATTTTCAGTCCATCATAAGCCGGTATTATCCCTTTGGGCAAACTCTTCTCCATATCAGCATGAAATCCGAATTGATGGCTCATGTGTATCAGGTAAGTCGTTTCGGGCTTTATTTCATTCACAATTTGCAGTGCTTCATCAACATTCAGGTGCGAGTAATGCTCCTCTGGCCTAAGGGCGTTTATCACCAACACCCGGGTGCCTTTTATTTTGGCCAGTTCCTCAGGCTTTATGGTTTTGGCATCGGTTATATAAGTAAAGTGCCCGAACCGGTAAGCCTTAACGGGCATCCAGGCGTGCATTACATTGATGGGTTGAATGTCAAGGTTGCCGATTTTAAATGCCTCGTCTTCAACCCTGATAAAATTCATTTGCGGTAAATACGGATAGCCGGTATCTTTAAAAATATAGCTGTATTGTTCTCTGATGCCGGCTTCGGTGTCGGCATCACAATAAATATCAACTGCTTTTTTATTGATAAAATTGAAGGAGCGGATATCATCTAAACCACCGGTATGGTCTTTATGCAGGTGGGTCATTAAAATAGCATCCACATGGCGCACATCTTCCCTTAGCATTTGCTGCCTGAAATCGGGGCCGCAATCAATAACTATGGTAAGGCCGTGTGTTTTTATCAGTAAAGACGTTCTTAATCGCTTATCGCGCGGGTCGGCAGATTTACAAACCTCGCACTGGCACCCTATCAACGGAACCCCGCCTGATGTGCCCGTTCCAAGGAATGTAATTTCCATAGTAATGTGTTCAAGTGTTAATGTGTTCAGGTGTTCAAGTGTTAATGCTGGTTTCTTTGGTATTAAATAGTGCCATACGTGCACACCTTAACACCTGAATACCTGAACACTTGAACACCTGCTATTCGCTCTTATCAAACAAAGTATCCACCTTCTCAACCCTTATTTTTTGATAAAGCTCCAGAGATTCGCTGGATAGGTTATTTAACTCCAGGTCTTCAATAGTTCCTAAAATCTCTATCATAGAGTTAATGCGGGCATCCAGTTCATGAAAACGGTTAATAACAACTACGCGTCTCCGCTCTAAAATGCAAAAGCCGTTCTGGAAACTTCCCTTTTCGTAGCGCACACTATAGCCACCTTCTTTAAAAATTTCTTCAATCTTCTTCAGCAATGCAGCATTATATTTGAAAGCCATCGTTTTTCAGTTAATTGTTAATTGTTCACAGAAATTGCCTTTTACAAGCTCAAAACAAAAATCTTTGCAGCAACGTGTTAATCCTCTTGCCTTTAATAAACGGATAAATCAGCTTTAAATGATGCCCGCTTAATAAAGCCAAACATAATTCAGAAGAAAATTGAAAAGATGAAGAAGAAACTAACACTGTTGATATTCTTATTTCCAGCCCTGGTTATAGCCCAAACGGTTGAACATGGGGCCTTTATTTTGGATTTGCATTCAAAAAAGGACAAAGCGGCAGATACTACGCAGCAACAGCAACAAACGGATACTAATACTTACAGCGAAGAGCCACAAAAGAAAGAAAACAAACCTAAACAGGTACATGAATCAGGTTTATACACTGCTGACGACTATAAACGCGATGGTTTGTTTAAGGCCTGGTTTCATGCAGGAATTAATGGGGCGCAGATAGATGGTGATAGTTATGCCGGATATAACCAGATTGGCCTTGATGCCGGGGTTGGCGCCCTGCTTAGGTTCCATAAAAACTTCTCGTTCAGCTTGTCGCTGGATTATAGTATGAAGGGGGCACGGGAGCAGTTACAGGAAGACCCTAATGCGCCAACACGTTCCATGTACCAGGTGCAGTGGGATTATATTGAAGTGCCCTTAATGGTAAACGCACACGCTAAAGAGCTTTTTATGTTTGGCCTCGGCCTACAGCCGGGAGTAATGATTAGGTTTAAGGAATTTGACCAGAACGGCGATAACGAAACTTACGACCCACCTGAAGGTCAACCCCACCTTTTTGACCTGGAGGCTGTTGCTGCCCTGCACTTTATTGTTATAAAGCAGATAACATTCGGTGTTAAGTTCTCTTACTCTTTGTTGAAGCTGAGAGGCCCCTATAACACCAACCGCTTAAACGGTGAGTATAATAACGTGCTTACATTTGATATAGGGTATTTGCTTAGTACGGTTAAGAAGACCAGGAAGAACGTAAAGCATAGCTAACAAGAGCTGGAAAGGGGTGGGGGTGGTTTCCACTTTTTTATTACATTATTGATTATCAATACTAAATTTTCTTAAGACCCCTTTCCTTGGTAACCACCCCCCCTTTCCATTTACACAAAGTAACCTATAAGATTGTCCCTCTCTATCGCTGGGTGTACGACAAATTTCCCTTTTCATGCCCCGCTCAATCTTTGCAGCCAATACAAACTCACCCTGTCTTAGGGACATCCCTCTCTTTGAAAAAAAGAGAGNNCAAAAAGGGAAATTTGTCGTACACCCCTATCGCTTGCGATGGAGAGCGTGCCCCAGCGAAGCGAAGGGCGGGAGAGGCCCGGCTGTTGGTACCTATCTGGATCGCCCAACGTTTCTTAACATACGCGCATAACCGATTTTGAGAAAAGCAACCTTATATTTGAACCTATGAAAGCGAAACTAATATTCCTGATATTCTTATTTCCGGCATTTATAAAGGCACAGGAAATTAAAAATGGCGCTATTATTTTCGACATGCACCCCAAAAAAAATGCGCCCGATACCACCACCACCCAGCAGCAGCAAACTTATCCATCAGATGATGAAGAGGACCAGGAGCAAAAGAGTAAAAAGGGAAAAATTGTAAAGCCCCCTAAGGAGCAGAATCCTACCCCTTCATCTGTAAAAGCGGACTGGGCAAAGTATGGATTGTTCCAGGCTTTATTTCATGTCGGTTTTAACGCCTGCCAGGTGGATGGCGATGGCTATTCAGGTTATAATTACCTGGGGGCTGAATTTGGTATAGGCGCTTTAATAAAAGTACACCGCCTGCTTTCGGTTAGTATGGAGTTTAACTACACCATGAAAGGTGCTAAACAGGATTTCAGAACCGACTCTCTTTCTATTGCCACCTCTACCCAACAATACCAGGTGCAGTTCGATTATCTGGAAGTTCCTCTGGCATTAAATATTAATGCTGTGACCCCTAAAAACAAGCAGGTTATGCTGCTAACGCTAGGCCTTGCGCCTGCGGTACTAATCAGGTTTAAAGAGATTAATGAGGATGGTCAAAACGTCACGAACTATCCACCTCCCGAAGGTTACCCGCACCGTTTCGACCTTAGCGCATTCGGCGGCATTTATTTTATCATTCACCGAAACTATGCCATAGGCGGCAAATTTTCTTATTCCATTACCAAAATCCGCGGGCCCAACATCAATGGCTTAACCCGCTTATTTGGCGAATACAATAACGACCTGACAGTTGATTTTATGTACATTCTGGATACCGCCAAAAAGAATAATAAGAGAAAAACAAATCTGTAGAGACGCGATGCATCGCGTCTCTGTATTGGGCCTCTTTTGATTGATGGCGGTATTTTTTACATCAGGTACAGGTGTGCCAAAGGAGACGCAAAATCTTGCGTCTCTACAGCGAATATCGCTCATGCACAAAGACGCGATGCATCGCGTCTCTACAAGCATATTATTTTCTCAAATGGCGTGCTATCATATCCCGGTAAACCTGCATATTGGGCACTGGCACATCGGTTACTTTGGCTTCCTCATCCCAGGTACGCATTTTTATAATCAGGTTTTTAAGCGGGTTTTGTTCAAAGGCTTTAGCCTGTTCGGCGTTCATAGCCCCGCCCTGGTAAAGCAGGGTCATTTTGCTGGCTTCTGAAAGGTTATCGTAGTAGCGTTTATTAGCAAAACATAAATACCGTTTAGCTTCAACATGCGATTTAACCAGCGTAGTCACTTTATCTGAAAAGCCGCGTTGTTTTAAAAATTCAGCCCCCACAGCCTCGTGGTCTTTTACCCCAAAACCATCCATATCGTCTTCTTCATCATCCGAAAGCAGGTGGCCTAAATCGTGTAAAAAGGCTGCCAGTATCACTTCATCATCATAACCATTTTGTTCAGCTAACTGGGCTGCCTGGCAGGCGTGCTCTAACTGGGTAATCTCTTCACCTGCATAATCCTCGCCACCTTTTTGCCTGAATATTTCTATAATCTCTTCGGCAACCTTATTGGCATCCTCTTTTTGCATAAAATGATATTTGCTACAAAGATAGATGTTAGAGCCAGGAATCAAGAACCAGGACTTTGATTTATCGTCAATATTGTATTTGGCTGTTTGCCCTGGTTTCCCCGCTTCGGCATGTGCGTTAAGTTAAGGTG
>PMXD01000327.1 GCA_003165895.1 Bacteroidota bacterium
GGGAGACTCGGCTAGGAAGGTCTTGATTTTTAAGTTATTATAACGGCATCATTGCAAGGCTCTGCGAAGCAATCCCGGAACTACTTGCGGCCAGTCGTGCCTCATTAAAAACTCCTTTGTATTCACCTTTGCGCTCTTTGCCTCTTTGCGGTAAAAAATGTATTTATTTGCATTGTATGATTATAAGAAGTAAAGCCCCTTTGCGCATTGGTTTGGCAGGCGGAGGAACGGACGTGTCCCCTTACTCGGATTTATATGGCGGCGCCATCCTGAATATGACCATTGGTATGTATGCCTATGCTACCATTAAGCCATCAACCGGTAAAAAAATTATTATCAGGGCTGTTGATAGAAACGAAGAAGTAATTGTAGATGCTAAAAAGCAACTGGTTATTGATGGTAAACTGAACCTTGCCAAAGGCGTCTATAACCGTGTAATAAAAGATTTTATAAAAAAGCCCCTGGCTTTTGAACTCACCACTTTTGTTGATGCCCCTCCGGGTTCCGGCCTGGGCTCTTCATCAACGTTAGTAGTTGCCATTTTAGGCGCTTTTGTTGAGTGGCTTAAACTTCCTTTAGGTGAGTATGATATAGCGCATTTGGCATATCGCATTGAGCGCGAAGACCTGGCCATGCACGGGGGCAAACAGGACCAATATGCAGCCACTTTCGGCGGCGTTAACTACATGGAATTTTATGCTAACGATAAGGTAATAGTTAACCCCCTGCGCATTAAAGATAAATGGCTGAACGAGTTGGAGAATAACCTCATTTTGTTTTTCACTGAAACATCACGGTTATCATCGGATATTATCATCCGCCAATCAGATAATGTGAAGAATAAGAACGTTAAGAGCATTGAAGCTATGCACAACCTGAAAGAGCAAAGTGTAATGATGAAAGAGGCTATTTTGAAAGGCGATGTAGATGGAATAGGCAAAATCCTCCATTACGGCTGGGAACATAAAAAAGCAATGGCCGAAGGAATTTCGAACCCTCAACTGGAAGGTATTTATAATGCAGCGTTAAAGGCTGGCGCAACAGGCGGTAAAATATCCGGCGCCGGTGGCGGTGGGTTTATGATTTTTTATGCCCCCTATAACAGTAAATTTAAAGTGATTGAAACCCTCAATAAACTAGGCGGAAGAGTAATGAAATATAATTTTACAGAATACGGATTAACTACCTGGACTATTTAAAATAAATTACCTGTGTTTATAAATTAAATAAGACAGTAGCAATTAATACTGGAGTCATTAATTTATTCTAATTTTGAGAAAAGAGGGATTACGCAACTAAAGATTATTTATGAAAAGCGATAAGAAATTTGAAAGGTTTANNAAAGGTTTATAAATGTTACAATTAAGGAAGGTGATAAAGAGACCGTCAATTGGATGAAAAGGAAAGAGTATTGGCTAAGTAGCATTTCCAAGCTATATTCAGCTATCAAAACGAGATGGCTTCATGATTATATCAAACAGAATAAAATAGTTGTTCGGCAGGAAGAAATAACACTTCAGGAAGATTTCTTTGGCACTTACCAGACTAATCAAATTATAATTACTATAGGATCAAGGATATTGATACTTAAACCCATTGGTGGGATTATATCAGGTGCCTATGGCAGAATAGATATTAAGGGTACTAAAGGGACAATAAACTTAATCCTGAATGAGTCTGCACAATGGGAGTATAAAGTAAAAACTCCATTTGTTGAATATATTATATTGGATAAACACGCATTTTTGGAAATTATAGAAGAGCTAATGTAATGAGTTCAAAGCGCAATCCTGGCCCGGAGTATCCTGACTTAATAGAACTTGCAGAATGGCATGAAGCAAATATTGCCTCATTAAAAATTTATAAAGAAAGAGTTTTTGAAGCGACGGTAAACCCTTCTTTAACTATTTTGTCAAAGTTCAGGGGATTACAGGATGAAGAAATACATGAAACTTTTGACCTGATAGAAGATGAAGTGAAGAAACTATTTCAATTCAGTATTCTTTCTGTTACTGAGGGTAATATTAGAAAAGATTTTTTTGATAGGATCAATGATGCCGCCAATAAAGATACGGTAAGCAAAAAATACAGAAAACTTTACGATAAGGCAGGAAGCCCTGAAAAGGCCAGAGTGATTAAGCTTCAATCATTATTGGATATATGGAAACTTACGTTTACAGCTCAAAAGACAAAAGATAAGATCGGGCAATATAAAACTAATTTGCATTTTAGGCATTGGATGGCCCACGGAAGATATTATCCACTGGGCTTCCATGCAAATTATGAGCCGCGTAAAATTGCACGTGAATGTGAAGAAATTATAAGAATGATTGCACAGACAAAAATTTGAATGCAATATCAATGTATTTTAAATATGTTTTTCCACTTTGTAGATAATATAAATTGTGTGATATGAAGGACAAAATCAAATCAATTATAGCCGCTTCGATTGACGTGAAGAATAAAATTTTCGCAGATGAGGCTTTTATCAAACGCATTGAAGAAGTAGCCTTCGGCATAGCCGGTGCTTTTAAAAATGAAAACCGTTTATACCTGTGTGGTAACGGAGGCAGCGCTGCTGATGCACAACATTTAGCCGCCGAATTTACAGGCAGGTTTTACAGCGACCGCGAACCCTTGCCGGCAGAGGCTTTGCATGTAAACACATCTTTCTTAACCGCCATAGCCAACGATTATTCCTACGACCAGGTATATGAGCGCGCTATAAAAGCATTCGGGCGTAAAGGCGATGTTTTGATTGGTATTTCTACCTCCGGCAATTCAAAAAATGTAATCCTGGCACAGGAGGAGGCAAAAAGACGGGGGATGACTGTGATTTCTTTTACCGGCGAAAGCGGTGGTAAAATGAAAGATAGCTGCGATTACCTTTTTAATGTGCCAAGTAAAGATACCCCGCGCATACAGGAGAGCCACATATTAATTGGCCATATCATCTGCCAGTTGGTAGAGGAGGAGCTTTTTAAATTTGAATAAGGATGATTAGAACGGATTATCCTGCTATTGTTTTAGCCGGGGGGCTTGGCACCCGTCTCCGCTCTGTAATTAATGACCTGCCCAAGCCTATGGCTCCTGTTAACGGCAAGCCGTTTCTGCATTACATTTTTCAATATTTAAAGCAGGAGAATGTCCGTGAGGTAATATTATCGGTTGGCTATAAGCATGAAGTAATTGAAGATTTTTTCGGAAAAGAATATCTGGGCATAAAAATTAAATACTCGGTAGAAGAGGAGCCCCTTGGCACCGGAGGTGGAATTAAGCAGGCCTTTGATTTGATAAGCGGGCCGGCTTACGTTTTGAACGGCGATACTTTTTTTGGCGTGAATTTGCTGGCCCTGCAGGAATTTTATTTTGAAAGTGACTGTGATATAGCGCTTGCCATAAAACCGCTGGAGAATTTCGACCGGTATGGAACCGTGCAAATGGACGAAGCGTTCAGGATAATAAAATTTGAAGAGAAGAAGTTTGTTGAAACCGGATTCATTAACGGCGGGGTTTATTTTTTCGATAAAAAGCTGTTCTCTAAAGTGGATGTGTCCCAAAAATTTTCTTTCGAAAAAGAAATATTGGAAAAGTATACCGGCCAACTGAAATTCAGCGGCGATGTATTTGATGGTTATTTTATAGACATTGGTATTCCTGAAGATTATAACAAAGCCCAGCATGATTTTAAGTGATTTGAAAATAGATAAGGGCTGGACGCTGTTTCTCGACCGGGATGGGGTTATCAATCTGCATTACCCCAATGATTATGTAAAATCGTGGGATGAGTTTTATTTTCTGGAAGGCAGCCTCGATGCTTTGGCCACTCTTGCAACAATATTCCGCCGCATTATTGTGGTAACCAACCAGCAGGGCGTTGGCCGCGGTTTAATGACCCACGAAGACCTTGAATTTATCCACGACGAAATGCTGAAAGAAGTGCGCAAACACGGCGGCCGCATTAATGCTATTTACACAGCCACCGATTTAAAAGAGAACGATGTAAAACAAATGCGCAAACCCGAAATTGGCATGGCCAAAAGCGCAAAAAAAGATTTTACCGAAATAGACTTTTCAAAATCCATTATGGTAGGCGATTCGGTAAGTGATATGGAGTTTGGAAGAAATGCGGGGATGATAACCGTATTTGTAGGGGATGTAAATAAAGTAGGAGAGGACGAGAAAAATTTAATAGACATACATACCGAATCCATTTCCACCTTCGCGGTTGCGCTGTCGTAGAGACGCGATGCATCGCGTCTCCCGTTGCGTGTGGCCCACGCGTTGTTAAAATGCCAATAGCAGGTATTTGTGTTGAAATTATAAACCGGTGCCTATGTGGCACAGGAGACGCGATGCATCGCGTCTCTACGTTGTAGGTTCTGCCTTAATTCACCAACTCCCTAACCACCACCTTCGCATATTCCTTCAACCCCGTTTCCAAATAACTACGATCAGGGTTAATAAGATATCTCAAACTTAGGATTTGTATGCTGAACAATTATTTCCAGTTCCCGCAATAATATTCTTGGAGAGGAACCAAAAACTAAAGAAAAATGGATAGTTTTTTCCTTTTTGTGGTTGTCGTAAAAACTCAATTCACATGAACTAACACCGCGGCTGCTGAGAATAGAAACTTCAGTAATGTTGCTACATGGTACTGAATACTTTTTGCCAAATCTGGTGAAATAGAGAAAACTCGAATCAAAACGCACAGGATGAGCGTCACTGAAAGAATACCAATAGAGCCAGATGAGTGCAGGGAAAATGAGTAAAGCCATAATCCAATCTCGCCTTTCTAAATCATCCGTTATTGCATTAACTACATAATATAGGAAAACAGCAAGTAAAGCTATTCCGAATAATATCTTAAAGGTAGACCCGCTGCTTGAAATTTGTTTAATATACATTTTTTTATTCGTATACACTCCGTGCGATAAAATGATTCTGACATTTCGCCCCTTAGGCACTAATTCACCAACTCCCTCACCACCACCTTCGCATATTCTTTCAACCCCACCTCCAAACATTTAATAGCAGACGTAAGGTCGTCAGAGTTTAATACATAGGCAATACGCACCTGGTTTTTTCCTGAACCGGTGGTAGAATAAAAGCCAGAGGCCGGAGCCATCATTACCGTAGCGCCTTCGTAATTGAAATTCTCCAGCATCCATTGGCAAAAGTGGTCGCTGTCTTTAACCGGTAAAGAGGCCACGGCATAAAATGCTCCACCCGGATTTGGGCAGGTTACACCGGGTATATCGTTCAATAACTTAACCATTACATCACGACGTTTCTGGTACTCGGCTATAATGCCATCGTAGTAATCTTTGCCTAAATCAAAAAGCTCCTGCCCGGCAATTTGCCCTAACGAGTTTGGACTCAATCTTGCCTGCCCGAATTTTAAAGCAGTAGCCAATACTTCCTTATTGCGCGTTACAATTGCACCTATCCGCGCCCCGCAGGCACTGAACCTCTTCGAGATAGAATCAAACACTACAACATGCTTATCCATGCCATCCAGGTTCAGGGCGCTGAAAAATGTTTTGCCTCCGTATAAAAATTCGCGGTATACTTCATCCACAAACAAATACAGGTCGTGACGCAGGCAAATATTTCGTAGGGTCATTAACTCCTCTTTACTGTATAAATAACCGGTCGGGTTATTCGGATTGCAGATAAGAATAGCCTTTGTTTTAATCGTAATCGCCTTTTCAAAATCTTCAATAGGGGGTAGGGCAAAACCGTTTTCAAGCGAAGTTGAAATGGGTTTTACTTTGATGTTTCCGGCTGTAGCAAAGCCGATGTAGTTAGCATACATAGGTTCGGGGATGATAATTTCATCCTCTTCATCCAGGCAGCTCATCATGGCAAACGAAAGTGCTTCGCTGGCGCCCTCCGTAATCATAAAATCGCTGCTATGCACCGGTATGCCAATCCGGTTATAATACCCGGCAAATTTATCGCGGTAACTTGCTATGCCGTTGCTGGGGCAATACTCCAGCACTTTTATATCCAGGTTCTTTAATTTGTCCCAAAACTGCTTTGGCGTTTCAAGGTCGGGCTGGCCGATATTGAGGTGATATACCTTTACTCCCTTCTTCTTGGCAGTATCAGCATATGGCACTAACTTCCTGATGGGCGACTCAGGCATTGAAATTCCTTTCTTCGAAACACTGGGCATAATNNGAGGTACGAAGTAAACAAAAAACTCCATCAGGCGGTTTGATGGAGTTTCCTTAAAAAATAATTGCGCGTTTTTAGTTGGTGCCCTTTGGAGCTAACATACTTGGCTGCTCAACCGGAACGTATTTAGTAGGGTCAACTTTTATTACTTCACCCTTGATATAAATAACCTTGCTTGGGGTTGTAGCGTTTGATGTAATGGTAATAGACTTATTAAAATTACCCGGACGGCCTTGTGTGTTATAGGTAACCAGGATAGTTGCTTCCTTACCCGGTAAAATAGGGTCTTTAGGCCAGCTTGGTGTAGTACATCCGCAACTTGCTTTTACGTTCGATAGAATCAGGGGCTCTTTACCATCATTGGTAAATTTAAATTCGTGGGTAACCTGGGGGCCTTCTGATACCTCACCAAAGTTGTAACTGGTTTCAGGAAAATTCAATACCGGGGCATTCGGATTGCCGGCTGCGGCAGTTTTGTCGTCCTTTTTAGTTTCTGTGGCTGGTTTTGCCTGTTGGGCAAACGAAAACGAAGCGGCAGTTATTAATAAGAAAAACAGGAAATTCTTTTTCATAGGTCATTTAGTTTGGGGTGCTAAAATAATAGTCTGGGGGTTTTTATTCTAAATATTTCAAATTTGGTTTTAACAGATTAACAACATTTTAGCGTGCCAAAGGAGGGCGACCCTTAAATATCACCTAAAACGGGCCTTAAAACCACCTCTTCTACTACCGTATTTTCTGAAAGATGATGAATATCCCAAACCAGGTTGGCTACGTCCTCCGCCTTCATAAACCGCGATTCGGGCAGGTTCGTGCCTTTCCATGAGTCGGTCAGGGTAGCGCCGGGCAGCAGGGCAGTAACTTTGATATTAAACTCTTTCAACTCCTCCCGCAAAGCTTTTGAAAGGCCCAGCATGGCAAATTTTGATATGCTGTAAGAACCGCCGTTTGGATAAGCTTTTATACTGGCTACCGAGCACATATTAAATATATGCCCGCTGTTTTTTTTAATCATTCCGGGTAACAGCAGCCGGCTTAAATGATAAGCACTGTAAAGGTTGGTTTCTATCAGCTTTTCCAGCAAGCCTTCTTCCTCGTTATGTATCTGGCCGGGTAAAAAAACACCTCCGTTATTTACCAGCACATCCACGTGCCCGAAGGCATGGAGCACGTCACCGGCAAAGGCTTTTAACTCATCTCTTTTACTTATATCGCATTTTGCCGTCAGTATGCTTTGGCTTTCATGGGCACGTAATTTAGTCAACTCACTATCCATAGCTAAAAGGTCGTTTTCTGAACGGGCGCATATAGCCACGTTAAACCCGCCTTTAGTAAACTTTTCGGCTATGGCCCGGCCAATTCCCCTTGTACCGCCGGTTATTACTATTGTTTTATTCATGATGCAAACATAGGTAATCAGTTTAACCTTAAAATCGCAGACTG
>PMXD01000361.1 GCA_003165895.1 Bacteroidota bacterium
CCTAAACCCGCCGCACAATCCTAAATCATATTTGTACCGCTCCGGGGCTAGAACTTTTTCAAGGCTCATATAAAAAAGAGGCTCAGTAAACAATACCAGGTGGCTTTTTACAATAAACTCAGCACCGGCACCGGTATAAAACGAAGCATAATAACGTTTGCCCTGGTTTATGCTATAGCTGCCAGCTGCAGACCGATCATTGCTGGAAAAGGAATTTGCATATGCTCCACCCGAACCCAATATGTATGGCGCTTGCGCAAACGTGTTAGCGAGGTTAAAATTATTAATGGGCGCAAACGTTTCTTTTAACTTAATGTGGTTGATGATACCGGCATCTAAATAAAACCGCACTTTACTTTTTGAAACCAGGTAGGCCTTCAGCCCAATGGGAATATTCAGTTCGGTAATATTACAAGTGTAATTAAAATCAGGCACGGCATAAGAGGTTTGCGAAAACATAAAGCCGGTTGTAATGGCAATGCGCTTCAGAAACATAAAGTCCTGCGTAACGCCAACCATGTACGAAGGCTTCTTATCAAATATGTTTTTGCTGCCTTGGTTGCCCAATGTGCTGCCGGTTATATTAGCCGCCGCTCCCAACGAGTAAGTGAAGGCCACTTTTTTCTTCAGCTTTTTAAGGTCAACAGCATCATCGTCTTTCTTTTTTAAATCGTCTTCTGTTTTTTCATCACCGGTGGTTAAGCCATCGGGTTTCATGGTCAGCATCAGGTCGGCAGCGGTAGCCGGTGGTGCCGCTATTGAAGCCGTTACCGGGCCATTACTTAAAGACCCGCTTTTATTATTCGTTAATTCAGGATTTTCACCGGCGCTGCCTGCTAATATTCCGGGCTCACCGGTTTGCTGTTTATTGGTTTTGTTGTGCGCCTGTGGGTTACTTTGTTTATGCGTTTTTTGTGAGGATGCTTGCGGAGACGAATTTATTGCAGCTAAAGAAGCAATGCTGTTATTTGTTTTCAGGGACGCTGTTCCTTTTTCAGCCGTCGTTTCAGCACTAAGGGCCACCGGTTGCGTGCCGGTTTCATGAACCGCCAAAGTTTTTGTTGTTGGTTGAGATAATGATGTATTTTTTTCTTTAGCGATTACCCTGTTAGTGCTTGATTTTTTATCTGTAGCTGCAGTCAGGCCCGAATGGGTTTCATGCTCTTTCGGGCTTGTCTTTAAGGTTGGGGGTGTTGAATTTGAAACGGCATTTACGTTTGTAATATTTTCTTTGTTAGCAACGGCTGCTATGGTTGTACCAGCTGACTGGTGGTTTGTAAACTGAAAGGAACTGTATATGCCGCCAGCCATGATTAGGCACACAGCGATGCCACCCATCCACCACCATAAAAACGCTTTTGGTTTACGGTCTTTTTCAAGCATGGCATCCATCTGCTCCCATGCTTTTGGGTCGAACGGAAGTTCGACCCCACGCAGTTTATCGCGCATCTCTTTATCTGAATTACTTTCCATATGCTGTTAAGTTCACTTTGTTTTGTTCAATTATCATGCCCTGTAAACGGGCCCTTGCCTTAGCTAAATTCGATTTTGATGTTCCTTCCGATATACCCAGCAATTCGCCTATTTCAGCGTGGTTATATCCTTCAACCACATATAAATTAAATACCGCGCGGTAGCCCGGTGTTAACCGGTTAACCAATTCCAGTATTTCTTCTGCCGTCATATCGCTTATAACGTTGCTGCTGTCCTCGGCATACACCGTTCTTTCCAAATCCGTGTTTGCATGGCGTATTTCAGCCCGGAGGTAATCTATGGCGGTGTTTACCATAATGCGGTAAATCCATGCTTCCAGGTTGCCGCCCCGCTTGCTGAAAGACTCAATCGTTTTGAAAACTTTGAAAAAACCGAGGTTCAGCATTTCAATAGCCTGTGCCCGGTTGGTTGCATAACGCATGCATACGCCAGTCATCTTGCCATAGAAGCGTTCGTATAACTGCTTCTGGGCCAGACGCTCGTTTTTAACACAGCCTCTTATAAGTTCTTCCTCCACTTTACTGAACGAGATATGCATGAATTTAGCGTTAATTGGTGGATTGCGGCGGTTAAACATTTTTGAGCCGCAAGCCGCTGTTAACTGTAAGATTATAAGCCCCTTCAAATTAAATTAAAGAAATACAGTTTAACACAAAGAGCACAAAGTTCAATACAAAGCACACCAAAAAATATATTCTTTGTGGCCTTTGTATTGGCATTTTCCTTTGTGCTCCCTGCCTACCGGCAGGCAGGTTTGTGTTAAGTTGTATTTGGATTTAATTTTAAACAGCTTCTATGGTTTTGCAGTAAAGTCCTGGTTGTTTACCGGTGGGGCTGTGGGGGTAATAATTACATTAAATTCGTAATGATTGGTGGTATGGCAGTTGTTGCAGGCGGCTGTCAGGAGGTCATAGCTTTTCCTGAATTCCTTTTCGTCTTTTTGAACTATGGCAGCGGTCAGGCTGGCAATGGCGGGTTCAATTATGCCCACAGTTTTTGATTCGGGCCGGTCGGTTTCAACATCTTTAATGCTTTCAAAAGATTCCTTTATTTCCCCAATTTCATAATCGGCAAGTTTCCAGTTGTTGTTAATGCCGGCATACCACAGCTTACTGTGGTGCAGTTGAATGCCAATCATATATTCACCAAAACCGGGCCTGTATTTTTCTTTTAATTCCTGAACCTGGACAGCCAGGTTTCCGGCTGATTTATCTGCTTGTTGCTGATTGCAACCTGAAAAAAGAAGGAGCGAAACAGACAGGTGTAATATCGTTTTCATGATGAGACCTTTGGTTTTTAGATAAGCTAATATAATAAAGGCTTGCCCGAATATTTGCTGCGCCAATTACCCTACAAACTTTATGACACTGAAAATGCTATTTTAGCCACAAAAACTGAGTTATGCGTAAATACCTGCTTGTAATTTCACTATTCGCATTTTTGGCTTCCTGTAACAATAAACCAGGGGCTGGTAATGGGGTAACTGCTACCGATTCTACCTTTGTAATTAACGGCAATATTGCCGGGCTTGATACCGGTAAGATTATTTTTGGGCATAGGGCTGGAGATGAAAAAGTTTACGATACCGTTGAAATAAAAAGCGGAGCGTTTCAATATACCGGTAAGGTCCCGGCATCTGATGGTATAAACTCTTACACCTGCATGTTACCGGGAAAAGGTGAAGACCGCGTTGATATTTTGGTGCAAAATGCCAATTTACAGTTTACGGCTAAAGCAGATTCGTTTGCCGCTGCCAGCGTTAAGGGGTCACCTGCTCAGGATGATTTGAATGTATTCAGCCAGCAAACAAAAGACGTAGATGCTGCTATGAGTGCGCTTGGTAAATTATACACTGAGACTAAAGATAAGGCTGTGAAAGATAGCCTCAATAAGGTGTACGACCAATACGATTCGGTAATTCAAAGTTATGTTCCGGGATTTGTTAATGCGCACCCGCATTCTTATGCATCGGCTTATATTATAAGCCGGACGTTGCTGATTAACCCAAAAGTGGAGGTTCTTGAACTGGTTTATAATTCGCTTGATTCTATTGTAAAGGTCTCGAAATTCGGTAAGGTAGTGGTTGATGTTTTAGGTGCTGCACATAAAACGGCTGTTGGCCAGGTTGCCCCTGATTTTACCATGAATGACCGGGATGGTAAGCCGGTGGCTTTATCTTCTTTACGCGGTAAATACATCTTCCTTGATTTCTGGGCAAGCTGGTGCGGGCCATGCAGGCGCGAGAACCCGAATATTGTTGAAGCCTACGCTAAATTTCACTCGGCAAAATTTGATATTTTGGGTGTTAGTCTTGATAGTGAGAAAGACAATTGGGAAATGGCGATTAAAAAAGACAAACTTACCTGGCAGCATGTTTCGGATCTTAAAGGTTGGGGCAATGCAGCGGCAAAAATGTATGGCATCAGAGCGATACCAGCCAACCTGTTGCTGGATAAAGAGGGCAAAATATTAGCCCGCAATTTATACGGCAGCGATTTAGAGAAGAAGTTGAAGGAGGTGTTGAAATAATACGGCGTTATCTCAATTTGCCAAACAAGGTGTCAGACATTTTAGCAACGCAAATGCCGGATACCTATGTTAGCTGAAGTCAATTGTTTCTATCGGATTCAATACGCTTTCCTTTCGTTTTATTTTACCGTTTGCGGTGCGGGTAAAATGGGGGACCAGCATTACCTGGGCGGGACGGTGTAGTTTTTCAAGTGCGTTAAAGGCATCTCTCAGCTCCTGTTTTTCTTCGGGTTTCAGCGCATTCTTTTCTAAAACCAGGATTAGTTTTTCCCCTCCGCTTTTTTTCGGTTTCGAGCTAATAAAATAGGGGGCTTCTATGGCTTTTAGAAGTTGCTGCTCAATTTCTTCGGGATATATTTTTACGCCGCCGCTGTTAATAACATTATCTATCCTCCCCAGCCATTTAAATTCATTAGGGCCTTCAATGCTTACCACATCATTGGTAACCAAATGAGGCTGTCCGAGTAGGGGGGCTTCTATAACCATGCAATTCCTTTCATCCTTAAAAACGGAAATACCCGGTAATACTTTAAAGTTTTTATCAGATGTAGGTCCGTTAAGTCTCTTCAATGCAATGTGGCTGATGGTTTCTGTCATGCCGAAAGTGATGTAAACTTCACTCTGCAACCGCAAAATATTGTCTAAAAGTTCGGCCCTTACATCTTCGCCCCCTAAAATGATTTTGCGGATGTGCTCTGCTTTTTTAAAGTTGGAATAGCTTTTTGTTATTCCGTGAAACTGCATGGGGGTAAATGCAGCAAAATCTATATTTGGTTTTTCCGGTAGTTCATCAAGCGGGGTGGTGGATGGTTTAATGCAAACCAGTTTCATTTTATTGCAGATGCTACGCACTACCATCATGATGCCCGAAATTTTATTTACCGGTAAACAAAGCAAGGCTGTACTACCAGGCATTAATTTTAGTGCGGTGCATGTTTGTTGGGCACTATACATCATTGCGGCTTTGGTATGCTGTATTTTTTGGGGAGCACCGGTAGAACCGGAGGTGAAAACTGAAATAGTTGCCGGCTCGGGATTAAACCAGTTAACAATAAATTGCCATACTTGTTTTTCCCAATCTTCGCTAACGGCCAATAGCTTTTTATTCGCCAATTGAATGATGGCCGGGTCAGTTTGAGAAAAAAAATCAATTTCTAACATGGAGGCTGCTTATACTTTTTCTTATTTCTTAAAGAATTAATTTACGCTTTTAAACATCCCCCCATGGTGTTGAGGGGTCGTAGCCTAACAAACCATTGCTTATGAAAAGAGGGGAGGAGACATTATGCGTATACAAGCCACCGGTGCCCAGGCCTTGTACCACATTTTCGCTTTTGGTAAAAACCCATTGGGCTATGGCGTTAAGCCCGATATTCGATTCTAACGCACTGGTTGCCCACCAGCAGGTTTTATTTTTGGTTGCAAGGTCAACCCATTCGTTACAGCTTTCAAAACCGCCCAACAAGCTGGGTTTTAAAATAATATACTGTGGCTGGATAAATTGAAGTAATTCACTTTTTGATATGCCTTTCAGGTCAATCAGTTCTTCATCCAGCGCTACCGGAATAGGCGAGTTAGCACATACCTTTTTCATTAATTCCAATTGCCCCTGTTTTATCGGTTGTTCTACAGAGTGGATACCGAAATTTGAAAGAATATCAAGCTTTTCTAAAACCTCATGCGGTTTGAATGAGCCGTTGGCATCCAGCCTGATTTCTATAGCATCTGCCGGAAATTTTTGCCTGATAAAATCAAGCAACGTTACCTCATCTTCAAAATTAATGGCTCCCACTTTAATCTTAATGCACCTGAATCCCTCATCCAGTTTTTGATTTATTTGCTGAAGCATAAAATCGCGGTCGCCCATCCAGATAAGTCCGTTAACGGGTATTTGCGCTTCTCCATCGGTAAATGCGCTTTTGTATAAAACTTTTGAACCACCATGGAGAAGGTCTAGTTTTGCCATTNNGTAATCGTCAAGGCTGGGGGCAGATTTTATTTTGTCGTCCTCAATATGACGGCAAAGCTCCCCGAGCACTTTTTCATAACCACTTAAATCATCTATACTTAGCCCTTCAATAAAACTGCACTCACCAATACCGGTGTTTTCTCCATCGCTGATAAAAAGGTAGTATCCGTTTTTTACCTGCATCCCCCCACGCGATGTAAGCGCATTGAACTTAAAATGTAACTGGTATTTTTTATAGTGGGCTTTAAGCATAAATATTTAGCCGGGTTAATTATTCCTTCAACAATTGTTTTACCAGGTAATCAACACCGATGGTGGCCTTTTCGTTTATAAATTTAAGGTTAGGAATTCGGGGCAGGGCCATATCGTTAGGGTCTATCAGCCATTTAGGGGTTTCGTAGCTGGTGTAATTGACAAGCCCTGCTGCGGGATAAACCACAAGCGAGGTGCCTACCACTATAAAAATATCTGCCTGCCGAACTAAAGGAATAGCTTCATCCATTTTAGGTACTGCCTCGCCAAACCAAACAATATGAGGCCTTAACTGTGCGCCTTTTTCGCAGGTATCGCCAATTGCAATATCTTTTTGCCAGTCATAAACCAAATCTTCATGCTCGGTACTGCGTGCTTTCAGTAATTCACCGTGCAAATGAATTACCTGCGTTGAGCCCCCTAACTCGTGCAAATTGTCAACGTTCTGGGTAATTATGGACACATCGTATTTTTGTTCTAATTCGGCCAGGGCAGTGTGAGCACGGTTGGGTTTACACTCCAGCAATTGCCTGCGCCTTTGGTTGTAAAAGTCAAGAACCAGCTTCTTATTCCGCTGCCAGCCTTCCGGCGATGCAACATCTTCAATTCTGTATTCTTCCCATAAGCCATTGCTATCACGAAAGGTTTTTAACCCGCTTTCAGCGCTTATGCCTGCCCCTGTTAATACAACTACCTTCTTCTTCATTTTAAAAAATGCGTTTAATAATTTTTAAGCTGTGCGAATATTTTTTCTGCTCGGCATTATAAATTCCAAAGTGATCCAGTTTATCAATTCTTACTTTCGCGGATGCGTGAATAATGCGGTTATCTTTTAAAATAATTCCTACATGCACTATTCTCCCTTCTTCGTTGCCAAAAAACGCGAGGTCACCGGGTTGGGCTTCCTCAATAAAATTGACCACCGAGCCCTGCCCGGCCTGCTGGTAAGCATCGCGCAATAAGGATATGCCCACAAATTTGAACACTATTTGGGTAAATCCTGAGCAATCAATACCAAAAGGAGAGCGGCCTCCCCAAAGATAGGGTGCATTGGTATAGCGCAAGGCAATTCGTTCGAAAATGGAAGCGTTTTTAGCATCTGTTTGGATAGCCTGGCCGTTGTAAATGAACTTTTCCTTAGCAACTTTGAAGTTCATACCATCAAAAAAGGGAAGGCTGCTGCCTGCTAAAATGGGTACAGAATAGTTGCTGGATACGGCGCTGTTGACTAATTCGAGGGCAATTCCGGGATCATGATTACAAATATTGAGGAATTCACGCTCGTTCAGCTCATAATGTTGGTTTTCGTCAATCCAGCCCTCGTAACTGTCATAAGTGCACTTAATTCGTAACCAGGTGCCTTGTTTTTGTAATATTTCGTATGTTTCGCCGAATAAAAGTTGCGAAATCTGCTCGCTACGGTGCGACATTTCTTTACGCAGGGCAATGACGCTTAAAACGGTGATTCCATATTTCATATTGTGGCAGTTTTATTGTGTAGAACAATAGGTACGTTTTCAATGTTTTTTAAGTCAGTGCGAAGCACCGAAGGTATAGGGTATTGCGTATTTCAGTTTATCTTATTAAATTCATGTATCTACATTAAACCTGTGAATTCCTTTTTATTGTGCATTTATGTATTTTTGCGCCTTTTAAAATCGGGGAGGAGGTGCAACTTCCCGGGTGTTTTTCGACTCTATTTTACATGAATATATGTGTTTGTTTTTTGGGGGGTAAGGCGAGAAAAGTAAGATTGATTTGAAAAAACGTGCAGGGTATTTAATTCTTTCGGTATTTATTTTTTTGAGTAGTAAGTGCTATGCACAACCTACCTGTAGTTTTTCTTTGCTCGATACGTCCGTATGCTCGCCGGTGGTTTTAATTGCCACGGCTAACAGCGATCCCAATGTTGCAACAAGGGTGTGGAGTTTAACAACTTGTACCGGCGCCTCTGTTTATACCACCCAAGGCACAGGACAGAACCCTAATTTTTCGTATGTAATTAATACTCCGGGCTGTTATTGTCTGAATATGACAAGTACCGATCAAAACGGTGGTACGTGTACATTTGAGAAGTGCAATATTACTGTTGCTGCCAATCCGATACCTGATTTTACATTTACCCCTGTTGAAGGGTGTATACCACTAACCGTAACCGCTCAATGCAATTCCAATGCAGGTTCGGGAACTATAGATTCGGTTGTAATTGACTGGGGTTGCGTTGGGCTTTCGTTTTACAACAGTTGCCAGACTGCAAGTATTACTTACGTGCGGCCGGCCTGCTCGCCCGGCTTGCAAAGCCCATCTATTATTATCAAAAATAGTTTTGGATGTTATGCTGAAGAGTCATTTCCGAACCTGATAAACCTGATACCAGACCCCATAGCTAACTTTACTGCTGATGTAACTACGGCAAACTGCACTACCAATCCGCTTACCGTAAATTTTACTGCTGACAGTGCAGACCCGCACATTACGTATACCTGGTATATTAACGGAAGTGAGGTACAAAGCAGCGCCAGCAGGCTTTTAAACCATACATTTCCGGTAGACAGCAATTGCTATACCATAAAGCTTGTGGTATCTCACCCCTCCGGTTGTTCAGATTCGCTTACCAAAACAGATTATATATGCGTCAGGAGCCAGCCTTTAGTAACTTTTACGCAAAATATAACATCGGCCTGTGTAAATGCTGAAAGTTCGGATTCGCTGATACTGCAAAATACTTCGGATGGAGTTTCATCGTTAACCTGGCAATTAACCAGTAACCCTGCGCAAACTTTTCCTACGGTTAATGGGCCACGTGCTGCATTCGCAATTGCCATTGCCGGAACATATACTTTAACTGCCAGCGCTGTATTTTCGACCGGGTGTACCGGTACTGTTACCAGGCAGGTTTTGGTGGTAGGCACCAAACCCACTGCCGGGTTTACACAAAGTGATACAGTTGGGTGTAAGCTTCCTTTTCCGGTTACCTACACGGCTGATGCCTGCACCGGCTGCAGTTATGCCTGGAGTTTATCGCAAGCTACCCCCCCTACCTTAACTTCGGCGGTGGCGGCAGTAAATTACACTACATATGGCACCCATGGAGTTACATTGATTGTAACTGCTGCCGATGGATGCAGCGACACCCTGGCTAAACGCGCAGCAATCGGTTTAGAGTCTTTGGCTCCTAAAATTTATACTGACCGTTTAAAGGGATGTTCGCCGGTTTGCGCCGATTTCCATAATGCTACCTCAACATACGGTTGGCCAATGACTATTGCCTCAACATGCTGGAGTTTCCCGGGTTCAAATATAACGGGCGGATGTACCGATACTTTCAGCGCCTGCTTTACACAACCCGGCTGTTATAATATAAAAATGGTTACTACTACCAGCACCGGTTGCAAAGATAGTATTACCATACCCAACGACATTTGCGTAGCCAACCCGCCGGTAAATTCTTTAACCGTTTCTTCGGCCAGCATCTGCTACCATGATACTGTAACTTTTAATGTAACAGGTGATACTATTTCGTATTGTGTGGTTAATTTTGGCGATAGTACCGGTAAGCATGTTTTTACCGGGGCTACGTTTCGATATGTTTTCCAGGATACGGGGCACTTTTGTGTAAACGTAATTACTTACAGGGATAGTTGCCGGGGTGATTCGCTTATTACCTGCATTACAGTTAACCCGCCCATTGCAAACTTTGCCGATTCTACAACGTGCAAAACAACAGATACGGTGTTTTTGAATAACAAGTCAATAGGAGCCCTCAGTTACAAGTGGTATTTCTGTACAGGCGATTCAAGCACGTTGGCCAATCCATTTAAAATACTGCCTTATTGCGATACCTGTACTGTAACGCTGGTAGCTTATAACAGTGTTACCGGTTGCCAGAATAAAAAGACTTTAACGCTGAATACGGCCTGCGATGTATCTGCTTTTACCCCGGTTGATACACAGGGCTGCGCGCCGTTAAAAGTGAGGTTTACAAATACTTCGATTTCAAATACCCCGGCTTTTACGGCCTGGGATTGGGATTGTAATAACGGAACTACCTGGACAGGCGCCGGTACCAGTGGTGGAACGAGTGTAAGTCATACCTTTACTACGCCAGGTACTTTTTGCATTGCCATGCGTAACGAAAGTGCCGGAGGATGTGTTGATACGGTTTATGGGTCTGTAACGGTTTGCCAGGTTGCTGCATATTTTAAAACAGATTCAAGTTGCTTTCCTGCGCCATTTTGTTTCATTGACTCCAGCACCGGCTCCAGTTGCGGGGCGCTTACCTGGAGCTGGAACTTCGGTGATACAGCCACATCCAACATTGAAAACCCTTGTCACGTATATCCGGCCCCCGGTACCTACCCGGTTAAACTGGTAATTACAACCGCACTGGGATGCCGCGATTCTATTATCAAATCTGTTATTATTTCAAGCCCGGTGCATGTGGATTTTGAGATTGATACTTTTGTTTGCCCGGGTGTACAAACCTGTGTTAATAATAATTCAACAGGGGTGGCGCTGGTATATAACTGGACTATGCCCGGAGCCTCACCGGGCACTACTTATACCACCGCTTCGCCTTGTTATACATACCAAAACCCCGGCGATTATACCGCTTACTTTCAGTTGTCTTCAAATAACCAGTGCGCAGTTAATGATACTTTTCAGATACATGTACATGCCCCCATTGCAGGTGGGTATGCAAGTTCAGATTATATAGCCTGCCCCAACCCGCCACAGTTAATTGTATTTACCGATACATCGGAATTTGCCGATACACTCTGGCATTGGGATTTTGGCGACAGCACATTTTCGAATCAGCAAAATGCATCGCACATTTATGTAGTTCCGGGAACCTACCTGGTTACTGAAACTGTAACCGACAAGGGTGGCTGTAGCAATACTGCTTTTATTGATACTATAACTGTTGCAGGCCCTTATGGAAATGTTAGTTATACGCCTTCGGTGGGGGTATGTGCCTGTAAAGACTCGGTTACATTTGTTGTAAGTACTTATGATGCCGTCAACGTCGTCTTTCTCTATGGTTGTAATTCGGGGCTTGCGCAAATATCTCCGCAACCTATTGGCACCAGGGCTAATCCTACCTTTGACACACTTACCGTAGGGTATTGCCTTACCGATACCTGCCGTACTACGGTGGTAGTAGATGATGCTACGGGGTGCCAGGTGTTTCTTCCTACCCAGTTGGTAACTGTTGATTCGCCGGTAGTAAAAATGACGTTTAATAACCACGGAGTTTGTTATGCCGGAACCATCTGTTTTTATGATTCAACTACGTATTATTTTAGTCCGCCTGTTTCTTATACCGTAAGCCGGTTATGGGATTTTGGGGATGGTACAACAGATACTGCCATTGCCCCCTGCCATTATTATAGCCAACCCGGTAATTACAATGTACGACTGTATGTACATAGCAACGTGGGTTGTTTTGACTCAATTATCAGCGAGCATGTTATTATTCCGAATTATCCGGTTGCAGGTTATTATGCCGATACTTCGTTTGCCTGTGCCAATTCGCCTATTTGTTTTCACGATACCTCAGTTACAGATTCATCAACAGCACCTGCATTCTGGGAGTGGAGTTTTGGCGATGGAAGCCCCGTTGAAACAGTTTTTAACAGGACTGTTTGCCATATATATACCACGGCAGGTTTATACCGGGTAAAGGATTGTGTTTTTGACAGTATTGGCTGTTCAACCTGCGATTCGTCCACCACTATTAATGTTATACCTAATCCGGTGGCCAACGCCGGTGGAGACCAGGTTATTTGTTACGGTGTGGTAACGCAGCTAAATGGAACATCAGGTGGTGGTACCAATTACGTATGGAGCCCGCCGGGCTTGTTTTCAAACCCGGATATTTCAAACCCAACCATTCAGTTATTTACGGATACAGTGGTAACGTTTACCGTATCCAACAACCATAATTGCACCAATACCGATACTATTGCTATCCAGTTGGCCAGTGTAACTGCCAACTTTAGTGTTGGACACGATTTTTGTTTGGGCAATAATATCTGCGTCACAAATTCGTCAACAGGAGTATTGGACAGCATCATCAGTTATTGGTACAACTTTGGCAATACTCCGCCGCATACAGTTAATGGGGCAAACAATTGTTATGTATATACTGATACCGGCAACTTTAATATTACCCAGGTAGTTATTGATAACCATGGATGTACTGATACCATCATCAGGCCGGTGATTATTTTTTCGGTACCGGTAGCTGATTTTTCAATCAGTGATACTGTGATTTGCAGCAACCAGCAGATATGTTTTACCGACCTTTCAACTTCGGCGGCGGGTATTACCAGCTGGCTTTGGAATTATGGCGATAACTCAGGCTCTTCATTAAGTACTCCGCCTTGCCACCTGTATAGCGCCCCTTACAAGCACACGTATCCTATTTCTTTACAGGTTACTGACCAAAACAATTGTTCAGATACTATTCAATTGATTGAAACGGTTAACCAGGTGCCAGAGGCAAACTTTAACTGGACAAGCACCTGCGCAGATGAAAAAATGCCATTATCCAATACCAGTTTACCGGGTGACGGAGGAATTATATCGTGCCAATGGGTACTTTGGCTGGGTGCAACTAACCCCGTTATTGACAGCAATTGCTTTACCTCATTTCAATTTCCTCCGGGAACCCACAATGTTCAACTTGTTGTTACTGATGTGAATGGTTGTACTGATACTATTGTTCAGCCGGTGGTAACTGATTCGCTTACTCAACTTACTTTGACACCCCGGGATACTACCATCTGCCTGGGCAGCTCAATTAATTACCAGGTTACCGGGGTGTTCAATAACATAGACTGGACCAATGATATCTGGATAAGCGATGCCCATGCAAGCCTTGTAACTATTACCCCGTTAAGTAATGTAACTTACTTTGTGCGGGTTCAGAATGGAGTTTGCGGGGCTGTCAGCGATTCATTTAACATACAGGTAATACAGCCAATACCCATTGAAGTAAATGCCACGCCCCAGCAAATTGTACTGGGTTTAACCTCAAACATAACTTCTCAAATTCCGGGGCAAATTGACAGCATTGTATGGACGCCCGATTCTACTTTAGATTGCTACACCTGCCCTAATCCGGTTGCAAAGCCTTTACAGACAACCACTTATATGGCCACTATTTACTACAGCCAAAATGGTATAAGCTGCTCAAACTCGGCCCAGGTAACTATAGATGTGTTAAATAGTTGCGAGGGGGGCATAATTTATGTGCCTAATACGTTTACACCCAACGGGGACGGTAAGAATGACGTCTTTTTAATAAGAGGTCTTGCTGCGACTAAAATTGACTATTTTAGGGTATTCGACAGGTGGGGGAGAACTGTATTTGAGTCGGCTGATGGGGTGCCTAACGATCCGCAATTCGGGTGGGATGGAAATGATAAAGATGGTAAGAAACTAAATCCGGATGTCTACGTATATACTTACGAAATCCAGTGTATTAATGGAAATATTGTTGCCGGACAAGGTAACGTAACTTTAGTAAGATAAAATATGGCAAGGTCTATACTTAAAGGAGTTTTATTTGCGGGTGCGCTGTTGCTTTTTGGCCAAATAAAGGCGCAGGATGTTCACTTTTCGCAATATGCTTCATCCCCCCTTATGTTAAACCCTGCGCTTGCCGGGCTTGATAACGGTGATTACCGTGTTTACGTAAATTTCAGGAACCAATGGCCTACGGTTGCAGCCGGTAATACCTACCGTACTTATGCAGGTGGTGCTGACATGGCCATAGGTAATGTTACCAAATATAACAGCTATGCGGGTATTGGTATTTCGTTTATGTCTGACCAGGCTGGAGATATTCATTTAAATACGAACACCATACAGCTTACCGCAGCCTATCATATTATGCTTAATAAATCAGGGTCGCAGCAGCTTTCTGCCGGTATTCAGGGCTCTTTTAATATGAAGAGTATTGATGCTTCGCTGGCTACTTTCGACTCGCAATATGACCCCAGTACCGGAATTGTGAACCCTAACGGGCCGCGCGAAACTTTTGGCAGAACGAGGGTTATTTATCCCAGTGCCGGATTAGGTTTGTTATATGTAGGCACTTTTAAAAGGGGCCTTACCTTTTATTTCGGCTTTGCTCTTGACCACGTTAATCAACCTGATATTTCGTTTGAGCCAAGCGGGCAGGATGCTAACGGATTGGGTGCAGAAAAACTTTACATGAAAGAGACCTTTCATGGCGGGTTTGAGATACCGGTTGGAACAAGGTTAACTGTAATCCCTAATTTCCTGGTATTGCTGCAGGGCCCTTCGAATGAATTTGATTTGGGAGCAGATTTTAAAACTGCCTTGGGTAATGACGCCAGGACAAGTACTTCAGCTATACATTTTGGCGTGCAGTACCGCGGTATTTTAGATGCCGTAGTTGCGAGCGCGCGGATAGATGTAAAAGGCTTTAGCTGCGGGTTGAGTTATGATATAAATGTTTCGAAATTATTACCGGCTTCACACACTATTGGTGCCCCTGAAATTTCGCTGATGTATACGGTAACTACCAAAAAGAAACCACGCCCTGGGCATTGCCCGGTAGCTTTTTAGTCCATCTGAGTAAAAATATGAAAAGCAAAAAAGCTCCGTGTTATGAACGGGGCTTTTTTGCTTTCTCTGCAAATGCAAGAATATGACCATCAGGGTCTGATACATAACCTACTGTGTCGCCCCAATCGCGGGGAGCAATGGCACTTATTTCTCTGGCGCCGACGCTTATTGAGCGTGAGAAAACATCTTCAACATTTTCAACCCGCATATATAGCTCACATCTGGGGATACCATTTCCGGAAGCCGGATGAGGCGTTTTATCCATCAGGATTTTTGCGATACCAGCCTCAGGCATTAAACCCAATTTCAGATTTTGAGCCAAAATAAACTCTGTCATTCCCGGAACATTCAAATGAGGCTGTTTTTCTAAAACGGATGCATAGAAAACGGTACTCTGCTGTTGCTCTTTTACATAAAGAATTATCTCGAAATGCCCGGCATCCATAATGTGTTTTATTTTGGGAAACAGAGAGATGTTATAGCAGGTCGGTTATTTCTTCACCAGCCAGTAATCAGCATTATCCGCTTGCGCGGCTCTTAACTTTTGTTCCGCCGTTTTTGTATCAGAACCTACGGAGTAGCCAACACGTGTAAGGCCGTGGCTTTTTTCGCAGTAAATAGCTGATTCAGGAAAATTTTTGAGTAAGTCGCGTTTAGCGGTTTCGGCGTTTTTGCTTTCGGCAAATGCACCGGTTATAATGTAATAGCCATGAAATTCGGTTTGCACATTACCTGCAACAGGCTTTTTTGCAACAGGATTTTGAGCATTTGAAGGTTCAACAGAAGCAGCAACTGTTTTTACCGTTTCGTCAGAAACCGGCTTGGCAGTTGTAATTACAATGGGCTGCATGGTGTCTTCATTTCCGCAGCTGAAATGTGTGAGGAAGCTGAACACACTTGCTTCATTTAGCCCCAATGGTTTTACTTCAACGCCTATGCGCATCATCTGGATCAATGCGCCTATTCCCACCAGGAGAATAATAGCTGCGGCTATTTTCCAAACGCCTGTTTGCGGTATGCGGTGTTTCTTTGTTTCGTGAGCAAATTTTTCAGTAAAGTCAACTTCTTTGCCTCTTAAAACAGGTTTGGCGGTAAGAGGTTTTAAGGCGAAGGATGTTTTGAGGTAATTTACTGATTCATCGGGCGTAAACTGAATGTTGCCTTCAATATCGCTGAAAACCCTTCCTATACCTTTTAAATTGAGGGTTTCGTTCCTTTTTAATAAACTCTTTGAACTCTCAACCCAGTTATTGATTAATTCCTGCGCCTTTTGAAACGGAATATCGCCGGTTTTTGCAATATAGTTAACCAGCAGGCCATCGTTGGTTCTTAAATTCCGGTTAAACGAAACAGATTTAGAAGGCGGGTTTACAATGTGTAAAACAGGGTGAATTTCAGTTGCACGGTAATTGCAGATGAAGCCGCCAAAGCCCGGCACTATTACGCAGTCATGCTCAAAAAGTAAGTCACTAATAAAAACTGAAATGTCCATACTGGGTTAAAGGAATTGGTATTGGTTGAATGGCTGCAAAATACGTGTTTTGATATTGTTGAAATACGATGTGAAAAGATTGTGGATAATATGATTTTTGCTCTTAAATCTATACTGTCCGGGATAAA
>PMXD01000262.1 GCA_003165895.1 Bacteroidota bacterium
TTCAGAGAATGAAACAGCCCTGGCCGGGATGGGGGTGTTTTTGTTATTATCCGGTGGTTTCGTTTTTATGGCAGGCAAATTTGGATGGTTTAAGTAATGCCCCCGTTTATCTTTACTTTTATCCAGTCATTGAGAATAAAATCACAAAGCATAAAATACAATAAGCTTCCGCCGGTAACTAATATTGGCAGAACACCGAAACTGGGCACCCCCAGTGTCAGGATAAGAACTACCACTATAATATCAGCTATAATTGCGCCTAACAGAAGTTTCCCAATCGGCTGCTTATAAAACCTGTTGGGAGTCCTTAGTATAAGTATATTGAATATGCTTGCGAAAAATAAGATAGCAAAACCGAATGAATGCAGTTGGTTGATCCCGGTAATTCCAAAATATTTCTTACCTATAAACAGCCACGCCAATGCCTCCACAATATTTAAACCTCCCAAAACAAACCCCTTTTTAATCATTGGTTTAATGCTCCAGCTTTCGGGAGTTTGGGACCAGCTAACCTTGTCGGTAGATAAGGTTAACGACACAAAATCTACAATAAATAATAACAGCACCATATCGAAAGCCCCCACTACAAACTTTTTGGTAATAATATAAGCCGTACATACAAATACCACGGTAAACAGCGTTTTGGCAATTTTGCTTACTACCCAATTACTTATACGGTGATGTATAGTACGGCCTACCGTAATAAGGTTAACAATACTCTCTAATCCCTCTTGTAATAAGATTACACTGGCGGCCTGTTTCGCAACATCAGTAGCGTCTTTAACTGCAATACCTACTTCTGCCTGCTTTAATGCCGGTGCATCATTTACACCATCGCCTGTCATGCCGGTTATTTCATGATTTTGTTGCAGCGCTTTTACGATGTTGAATTTGTTTTCCGGAAGTACGTCTGCAAAGCCATCGTGTGCCATAATAATATTGTGAGCATCATTGGCATCCTTATCATTGCCAAACAGGCTGGCTTCCACAATATCCGCGCCTACGCCTACCTGTATGGCTATTTCTTTTGCAATCGGCAATGCGTCACCGGTCAACATTTTTACCTTTATACCCAACTCCTTTATTCTTTTTATCATCGCGGCTGAATCCGGTATGGGCGGGTCAATCAAAGCTGCAATTCCAACCATGGTTGGCGCACCGTTCTGTTCCATGGCAACTGCCATTGTTTTGAAGCCTTTAGCAGCCCAGGTGTCGACAGCTTTATCAAAGTCTGGTTGTTGAAAGTGGCACAATTCTTTGATAGTATTGTATGCCCCTTTCATTACTTTAAATTGCTTCCCATCTTTTTGTATTACAGCTTCAGTTCTTTTAATGTCGGGCGTAAATGGAGTGAAGGATGTTTGAGCAAAACCTGTCAGGTCTGTTTTATTATCTGCTGCCTTTTTTATGAAGGCCAAATCAATGGGGTCATTATTCGCAGCTATTGAGGACAGCGCTGCATATTGAACAACATCGTTCACTGTGAAATTTGGAGCAGCAATAACCTCCTGTACCGATAATTTGTTTTGGGTTAGGGTACCGGTTTTATCAATACACAAAGTAGTAAGTGTAGCAGCATCTTCAGTAGCGCTCAAACGACTGACTAATATACCTTTGGCCGCTAACAGCCGTGAACCATTGGCCATACTAACCGTGAACATGGCGGGTAAAGCTATAGGTACAGCAGATACTAACAGGATAAGTATTAGTGGCAGAAAAGACAAAAAAGCTTCTCCCCGTATCAGAGAAACGGCAACAGTGATAGCCAGAAATACCAGTACAATCGAAAATAAAATTTTAACAACGTTGGCTACCACTTCCTCCATATGCAAATGCGGCTTTGCCGTTTGAACAAGCTGGGCAGTTTTACCAAAAAAGGTTTTAATCCCGGTAGCTACTACCACACTTGTACATTCGCCGTTTTTAACTATAGAACCGGCATATAATACGCTGCCTTCCTTTTTGTCTATTAATTTTGATTCACCGGTCAATGCCGATTGATCCGCGCCGGCCACTCCATTCACTAACTTAGCATCAGCTGTTACAAAATCTCCCGTGCGGAATCGTATAATATCCCCTGGCACTACCTGGCTACCTGCTACCTGTAACCATTTTCCGTTTCTTAATACGCGCACAAATACCTGCAGGCTTTTCTTTAAGGCTTTAACCGTTTTGGCTGCCTTGCGCTCCTGAACGAAGCCCATAATCGCATTAAACAGCATAAGCCCGCTGATTAAATACACATCTATATACTTGTGAAGTATAAGGGACATGATAATTGTAAACTCCAGCATATACGCGGTAAGTCCCCAAAAATGTTTCAGAAAGAGGAGCGCCATATTTTGCTTTTCCTCCGGCACCTCATTCAATCCATAGGTTTTCTGGTGTTCCTGCACTTCGGCATCGTTAAGGCCGGTAGCCACCTGCACTTTAAACTCAGCCAAAACATCGGCCACTGTTTTTGTTTCGTAGGGATTGGTTTGATCAGCCATGTTATAGTCCTGTTCTTATCGTTCTGATGAATTTTGAAAGCTACTGAATTAGAGGCCCTCACTCCTATAAATCTATGAATGATGTAACTCTTTCGCGAAATTGTATGGTATAAGATTATTTTAAGGGACGTGTCTTGTAAAAAAAATCCCCGCTCACGCAGGGATTTTTCCAAATAGAAGCCTTTTAACAGGCTCCTCTTTTAATTACTTCTTCGAACTTAATTCCTCTTGCTCATCGGTATCCTGGGCGTTCATGTTCTGTTTGCCTTTTTTTTCAGTTTGGGTGTTACGGCTGCTATCTTTTTTGCCGGAAACCTCAGCGGATTTTTGATTTGGTTTGTCTCCAATTTTACCGCGGTTAAGCTGGTCGTTTTGATTGTTTTTCATTTTTCATTTTTTTAATTGTGAAGAAATTTTCACACTGCAAAGTTGAGGTCTTAATACAGTAAAGGATTGCACAATTCAGAGAAAGAGTTACATCATTCACACTTTTGCATGTTTAGTCTTTATATTTCACATATCTTTGGCGTTCTGAAAAACCATTAAAATTTATAGATTAATAGTTCAATTATTTAGTTTTAACCACCGTAGTCTTAATAAACTTTTAAAAGCACTTTTCAATGTTCTCTTCGTCGAATACAAGGTTGATAATAATAGCGGCAATATATGTGCTACATATCACCCTATTTGATGGATTGATGGATGGCGGCTACTCACTACCGGGTAGTTTTTTTCGGTCAGTTTCATCACATCAACATTCGCAAAGCAACTTTCCCCACGACTCTTCCTACCGCCTGTTAAACAAGTATGACAAGACAAAGGAAGCGAAAGCAAGCCTCCCGGATTGTTTAGGTTTTGTAGCAGGAACATTTGCCGTTTTGAATGAAGAGGTCACTGAACAACTGCAATTTGTCGCTTTCCCTCACTTGAATATAAGCACGTTCAAGTTATACCGGCTATTCCGGGTCTTTCTCATTTGATTTTATTGGGCTTCTAATGACCGTTCGTTTTTGCCAATGGCAAATCCGAAGGGTTATGCATCAGTTTGTTTTGTAACAATAGTATGCGTATGGCCAACATTATTCAGGTGTTCTTCCTATTAAGATATAAAAAGGGTAACGAGTTGTGGGTTCATTTTAACCTGTTTCATCGTTACCCGCTATAGGTCAAAAATTATAATCAATAAATGCGCATAAAATATAGTTATCAGGTTGTATAAACTTTTATGGGTAAAAGGGCAGACGGAGCGGACATCTCCTGTTCGTAGACCGTCGCCCGCTCATAATAATTTGGAATATAAAACCTATACTGTCCGGGATA
>PMXD01000097.1 GCA_003165895.1 Bacteroidota bacterium
GAATTAACCTCGCAATGACATTTGTTTTTATTTAAATACAAACAGCCGGTCGCTCGCGTGAGGGTGATTCATAGTTCGGCTTTGCTCACTATGACAGGCTAAGCTGCTCGCGTTAGGGATAGTAGTGGAAATCCTTTTTATTGCGATGATGTTTTGTGCGTGGATTAAAAAGATTGGAGCGAATAGCCTGACCCCGCTGTTTCAGCGAGGGGCACGCCCTGATTCTCCGGTTACACCGTCATAATTTCCTTCTCCTTCACCTCCAGGTGTTTTTCAATTTTGGCGGTGTTGTCGTTGGTAATATTCTGTATATCGGTTTCGCAGGTTTTATATGCGTCTTCAGGCAGGCCGTCGCTTTTTAGCTTTTTAGCTTTTTCGTTGGCTTCCTTACGTACGGTGCGTATAGATATGCGGCAGGCTTCGGCCTGGTGTTTGGCTTGTTTAACCAGATCCTTTCTTCTTTCCTCAGTTAAGGCTGGGATATTGAGGCGGATAACTTTGCCGTCGTTTTGCGGGGTAATGCCAATGTTGGCCTGCATAATAGCTTTTTCAATAGCAGGAACAAGCGTAGCATCCCAGGGTTGTATACTCAATGTGCGTGCATCGGGTGTAGTAACATTACCCACCTGAAACAAGGGCGTGCGGGCACCGTAGGCTTCTACTTCAATTCCATCTAACATGCCTGCACTGGCGCGGCCTGCACGGATTTTTGAAAGTTCAAATTCAAAATGCTCTAATGCTTTATGCATTAAAGAACGGGTTTCGGTTAAAAGGTTTTTTACGTCTGCGTCTGTCATAATAAGGTTGTTTATCTTTTAATCAGTTACAATAGTACCAATCTTTTTGCCCGCTAATATATCCCTCAAATTGCCTTTCCGGTTCATATCAAATACAATAATAGGCAAATGATTTTCCTGGCAAAGTGTAAAAGCCGTAAGGTCCATTACATTCAGTTTTCTTTCCAGTGCCTCGCTGTATTTAATATTGTCGAATTTTTTTGCGCCCGGATTTTTTTCGGGGTCCGAATCGTATATGCCATCCACCCGGGTGCCTTTTAATATTACATCGGCTTCAATCTCGGTTGCACGCAGGGCCGCAGCCGTATCAGTAGTAAAATAAGGGTTACCCGTGCCGGCGCCAAAAATTACGCACCTGCCTTTTTCCAGGTGCCTTACAGCCCTTCTTTTAATAAATGGCTCTGCTACTTCCTTCATTTCAATAGCCGTTAATAACCGTGTGCTAATGCCCACTTTTTCCAGGCCGCTTTGTAACGCCATGCTATTGATAACCGTTGCCAGCATACCCATATAATCGCCCTGCACGCGGTCGATACCATTAGCAGAGGCCTGTATGCCCCTGAAAATATTTCCGCCGCCAACAACTACTGCCACCTGAACGCCTGTATCTACGGCCTCTTTTATTTCCATGGCATATTCAAGCACTTTATCGGCATCAATGCCAAACTGCTTGCTGCCCATTAATGATTCTCCGCTTAGTTTAAGTAGTATCCGCTTGTATTGCATAGCAGTGGCGAAGTTATAAAATTTGACTACTGTTTGGGAATAGTATTTAGTATAGAGTATTAAGCCTGCCTGCCGGCAAAGGCAGGTATTTAGACTGATACAGGGGTTGCGTGTATGACGAATGTATTGGCTGATATCTAAATACTCTATACCTGATACTCAATACTAAAAGAATTACTGCACTACCAGGCGCTTTACGGTCTTCCAGGTGTTTGCTGCATCCGATATTTCCACCAGATAAACGCCGCCTGGTAATTGCTCAACAGCATAGGTAATTTGCCCGTTAAAAAGCTGGCGCCCTACCTCCTGCCCCAGCAAATTAAATAACCGCATAGTGCAAGTACCCTGTGCGGTGGTGGTGATATGCACTTCGGCTAAGGCCGGATTTGGGCTTATTTCAAAAGTGTTTTGCACACCTATACTTTCAATGCCCGTAGTAGTACAATTGTAAATATGGATTTTAGTGCTATCCTTACCAGTACAACCGATACTATCGTTGTAAGTATAATAAACCTTAAAGCTTCCGGTGTCAGATGCCGTTTGATTAAACGTGACATCATTGATTACATAAGTACCGGAATAATAACCACCCACAGGACTGCCCCCTGATAATAGTATGGGTGCTGAATAAAGACAGAAACTATCCAGCGCCAGGGTGAAAGTTACGTGTGGACTGGGGTGTATGTTTACCGCCACCGAATCGGAACCGGCGATACAGTGATGGGAACTAACAGCCATTACCAGGTACTCTCCGGTTGAATCTGCCACGTATGAATTTTGAGTAGCCCCTGAAATATTTTTGCCGTGATTAGTCCATTGAAAAGTGACCGCATTATCAGCGGCGGTTGATAAAGTAACAGGCCCGCTGCCGCAGTGGTCAACAATTCCGTTGGGTGAAACTACGGGCGTTGCAGGGTTAGGATAAACGCCAATAAATACAGAGTCGGCCCCCGAGGAGCAGCCTGCAACCAGTGTATCGGTATAGCTAAGCGTATAAAGGCCAGAGTCTGTTGCAGCATAAGTGTAACCTGAATGGGTGAAAGGAACATCGTTAAAACTCCATTGATAAGCAATACCGGGCAGGGAGTTCGCTTTCAGGATAAAAGTATCGCGGGCACATAAACTAACCGGCCCACCGGTATTTAAACTTACAGCAGGCGGGGAAAGCTGCGTTTTAAAACTTACACCAAAAGCAACGCTGACCGTAGCAGGATTTGAAGCAATTACGCGCACCTGGTAATCAGCGCCCGCAGGTTCAACCGGAGTAGGAATCTGAATGGTACTGGTGCCGGGGTTCGTATCGATAGCAAGCACTGTTGGATTAGTAAAGTTACCCGATGAATCAGATAATTGCACCGTAAAAACATTATTTGAACCCAATACCCCCGAAGTTTGAATATTTATATTCATTATTCCCCCGGGGCATAATGCAGCCGGGTTTACCTGAACTGAAACGCTTGGTGAAGGACAGGCTCCAATATTAATAGCCGTGCTATCTTCAGCATAGCATCCTATGGAATCTGTGTAGGTATAATATACTTCAAAAGTTCCGGTATCAGACAAGTAGGCATGAAAAGCGGAATCGAACACGTAGTTGCCCGAATATGTTCCCCCTGCCGGGCTTCCGCCCAATAAAGGAACCGCATATGCATAGCTGCAATAAGAGGGCTGGGGTAATTGAAAGCCAACCACCGGGGTTTGATGAATGGTTAAATAAGTGCTGTCTATCCCAACTACCGAATCGGAAGCAACTACCCGTATGAGGTAATTACCTGAGTTTTTAGTTACCACCGGGGCCAAAAAACTTACGGTGTCATTTCCCTGGCTAACCACGGTATCTAAAACTACAGGATTTGCAAAACTGCCGCTTGAATCAGATAGCTGTATGCTAAAAATGTTACCCGTTGCAAAAGTATCTGAGGTTAAAACAGACACAGTTAAAGTATCTCCCTGACAAATTTGTGTTGGGCTTACTACCGGGGTAATTACAGGGCCTGCCGCAAAAGTAAGGGCATTTAAAAGCAGCATGACCGCTAGAAGTGTAGTAGCTAATTTCATATTAGTTATTTTGAAGAGATAGATTACAATTTTATAAATTTTAGTCCGATTTCGGAAATTACTCAAAAACGCATTGAAGTTAGACTTTTAAGGATTATTGCGCCCTAAAATATTTTCCCTAATTTCAAATTGTAATTTAAGCCTATGAAGCCATTAAAAATTAAAGAAAAGAAATANNTGCATTTTGTTTTAATTTTTAATGGCCTCTATGAAATCTGATTATTTAAACAGCGTAAAAAAGCAATTTGAAATGTATAAAGTACTTGGTGAAAAGGCCATGGCGCAGGTACCTGATGATAAATTGTTTTGGCAATATAACGAATACAGCAATAGCATAGCCACTATTGTAAAACATATTACAGGCAACATGCTTAGCCGGTGGACTGACTTTTTAACCACCGATGGTGAAAAAGAATGGCGCCACCGCGAAGCTGAGTTTGATAATGACATTAAAAGCCGCGCCGAACTTATGGCTATATGGGATAAAGGCTGGGCTTGCCTGTTTACTGCCATTGATCAGCTTACTGACAACGACCTTGAACGTATCATCTACATCCGCAACACGGGGCATACGGTTACAGAAGCCATTAACAGGCAATTGGCACACTACCCTTACCATATTGGCCAAATTGTTTTTGTAGCAAAAATGATTTGTGGAGATAGCTGGGTTTCGCTTTCAATACCAAGGGGTGATTCGCAAAAATACAATGAGGAGAAATTTGCCAAACCGAAACACAAGGAGCACTATGCCGATGAATATTTGAAGGATAAGGACTCAAAGATTTGACAACTTTTTAAAAGTTGTCAAATCTTAACCCGCTAAAAACAAAAAAGCCGCCCTTAAAAAAGGCGGCCTTTTTGTTTACTATAAAGTCTGATAAATTACTTAGCTACAATAATCTTGGTGTTCAAAGATTTTTCAGCAGTATGCATTTCTAAGATATACATACCGTTAGTAAGGTTAGCGGTGTTGAATTGAAGATTATTAGTACCATTAACCAGATTCTTTGTTTCAGATAAAACCACTTGGCCTGTTACATCAAACAACTCAGTAACGATAGGCTCGTCTTTAGTATTGCTCAATGTTACATTCAATACAGTAGAAGTAGGATTAGGATAGATAGCTGCAGTAATAAGATCAGCTATATTTTTGATACCTACAGTTGTGTCAGGTTGTACTAAATGAAAATCCCTGAGGCTTCTTGGGTCAAGGTTAAATTCTGTTGGGCTGTAATCATCACCAATTCCAACCACGTTATAAATTCCTTGTGGTTGTGCAGCATGAAACATAGTGTCATTTGTAAAAGAGTCTATATATAGATACACCGCTCCAGCATGGCAGGTAAAATAATGTTTACCCGCAACAATAGCCCAAGTGCCTGCTGTAGCTGTAGACATGTCCACGTTATCTACTTGAACCAGTTCACCATAAGTTGAGATGCTAAATGCACTTGCAAGTATCACTACCGGAGTATCAGGGGTACCTGAAGCTGTTTTATATATTGTATCCAGAGTTGCAGTATCAGATAAATCTACTTCGGCAGAACCGTAGTAATCGCTCAATGTACCTACAACAGTTACCTGGTCGCCATCTGTAAGGGAAGTATATCCGGCATATACGTGCTTAGAATATATTTTTATACCATCAGTGCCATCGTTTAACCAAAACGTCATACCGTTTGGTGTTGGATAGCTGTTAGGGCCATAAACAGTGCCATGTATCTGAATGGTCAATCCGCTATCCACCGGAGTACTACCGTTAGTAGTAAGACGCGCTGAATCAATTTGACCGAAAACAACAACCTGTGACATTGCGCTGAACACAACCAAGGTTAAAAAAGCAAAAAGAGTAGTAATTTTTTTCATAGATATTTTTGTTTGAGCCGCAAATGTATCAGAAAAATGTTGTGGTAATAATACCCAACGTTAACATTTGGTTAATAAACATTCAAAAGATGCCCTTAAAGCCAAATTAACAATTGATTGCTAATTGATTGCATACCCCCTATTTTATACCCGATAGCAATTTTATCAGACAGGAATATCTATTTATTTAAGGCAAACCCAAGTCTCCCTTTGAAGGGAGAATATTCAATTTTCACAAGCCAAAGGAATGTCATCCTGAGCGCAGTCGAAGGACGTGCAAAATTGAATCAGAGGGATGAGTGCCGCTTAACATGATAGACCCATGTTACGGAAAACGCAGGGTTGCCAAATAGCAAGTGCACAACATATATTGTTATGTCCCCTCATCTCCCTGACCGGATTTTTCGCGGCGAAAAAATCCGGTCGTCCCTCTTCTAAGAGGGACCTGGACCAACCTGCCTATTTAGCCTACATCTTTTGTTTAATCGCACAGGTTCTTATACAGCGTCTTTTCCATGGCAATTTTTGTATTTTTTGCCGCTTCCGCACGGGCAGGGGTCNNCTCTTACAGGCTCCTGTTTTTTCTCCACTTCGCGGGGTACCTGCGGGCCGTTATCGGTGTTGCCATCCATGATATCGCCACGGCCTTCCTGTATCTTTTTGGCAAAAGCTTTTTCCTTTTGCTGCTCGGCACTCTTTAATTGTTGTGGCGCCTCAGCCTGTGGCACCTGGCCTTTAAATAAGAAAGAAGATATTTCGCGGTTTACTTCGCCAATCATACCTGAGAAGAGGTTAAATGCTTCCTTCTTATATATAACGATAGGGTCTTTCTGTTCGTACGATGCCAGTTGCACTTCCTGTTTCAAATCATCTACTGCACGTAAATGATGTTTCCAGGCCTCATCAATTAACGACAGGGTAATTGCTTTTTCAAAGTAGCCGGAAAGGTCTTTACCCTGGTTGGCAATAATATCTTCCAGGTCAACATAAATATTTAAAGTCTTCTTGCTATCACCATAAGGCACCGATACCACTTTTACCACATCGCCACGGGTTTGATGTATGCTGGTTAAAACAGGCATTACGCCTTTCTGTATGTTATCCATTTTGCGTTTGTAAAGCTCTTTAACCTCCGTAAAAAGCTTACCGGTTAGTGCATCGCCTTTTTCTGTTCCAAACTCCTGTTCGGTAATAGCGGTATCAAGCGCAAAATATTTTATCAGTTCCAGTTTAAAATTGGCATAACCCTCACCTTGCTGGCCTGCAGTAACCAGTTCATCGCACAGGTCGTAAAAACTGTTATTAATATCCAGCGTAAGTCGCTCGCCAAACAAAGCATGCTTCCTCTTGGCATAAATAACCTCGCGCTGCTTATTCATTACATCATCATACTCCAGCAAGCGCTTACGGATACCAAAGTTATTTTCCTCCACTTTCTTCTGCGCCCGTTCAATACTCTTCGAAATCATAGAGTGCTGTATTACCTCGCCCTCTTCGTAACCCATGCGGTCCATCACCTTCACAATCCTTTCGCTGCCGAACAAACGCATCAACTCATCTTCCATTGAAACAAAGAATTGAGAAGAGCCCGGATCGCCCTGGCGGCCTGCACGGCCCCGTAACTGCCTGTCAACCCGGCGCGAATCATGGCGCTCTGAACCAATAATGGCCAAACCACCTGCGGTTTTTACATCATCCTTTATTTTTATATCCGTTCCCCGGCCTGCCATGTTAGTGGCAATTGTAACGGTTCCCGAATTACCTGCTTCAGCTACAATTTCAGCTTCGCGCTGGTGCTGCTTGGCGTTCAATACGTTGTGTTTTATTTTGCGGATGTTTAACATCCTCGATAGCAACTCCGAAATTTCAACCGAGGTAGTACCCACCAGCACCGGCCTCCCTGCCTGTGTAAGTTTTACTATCTCGTCAATAATGGCATTAAATTTTTCGCGCTTGGTTTTATAAACCAGGTCTTCTTTATCATCGCGCACAACCGGGCGGTTGGTAGGTATGGCCGATACTTCCAGTTTATAAATATCCCAAAACTCCTGTGCTTCTGTTTCGGCAGTTCCCGTCATACCACATAGTTTGTGGAACATGCGGAAGTAGTTTTGCAATGTAATAGTAGCCAGCGTTTGCGAAGCTGATTCAACCTTCACATTTTCTTTAGCTTCAATAGCCTGGTGCAGGCCATCGCTATAACGGCGGCCATCTAAAATACGACCGGTATTTTCATCTACAATTTTAACCTTGGCATCCATTACCACATAATCCACATCTTTTTCAAACAAGGTGTAAGCCTTCAATAACTGGCTAACTGAATGTATACGCTCACTCTTTTCACCAAAATCAGTCATCAGTTTATCCTTGCTCTGCAATTTCTCCTCCGGTGTTAAACCCGACGTTTCAATTTCCGCAATGCCCGAACCAATATCCGGAATAATGAAAAATGCGGGATCCTCTCCTGCACCGGTAATTAATTCAATCCCTTTGTCAGTAAGCTCAACGCTGTTATTCTTTTCATCAATGTAGAAATACAATTCCTTATCTACTATTGGCATGTTCTTTTGCTGCTCGCCCAAATAATAGTTTTCGGTGGCCTGCATAATTTGCTTCATACCTGGCTCGCTCAAAAACTTTATCAATGCACTTGCGCCTGGTAAGCCGCGGTGGGCACGGTATAAGGCCAAACCACCTTCGCCTTCCTTCTCACCCGTTTTTCCGTCTTTAATCAGCCTTTTGGCATCGGTTAAAAACTGGTTGGTAACCCTGCGTTGAACATCAAATACTTTTTGTATGCGCGGTTTCAATTCGTAAAACTGTTGCTCATCGCCGCTTTCAACCTGGCCTGAAATAATTAACGGAGTTCTGGCATCATCTACCAAAACGGAGTCAACCTCATCTACCATGGCGTAGTGGTGTTTGCGCTGCACCATTTCGTACGGGCTGTTCACCATGTTATCGCGCAGGTAGTCAAAACCAAATTCGTTGTTGGTACCGTAAGTTATGTCGGCCATGTAGGCATTGCGGCGTTCTTCGCTGTGTGGTTGGTATTTATCAATGCAATCAACCCTTAAACCCAAAAACTGGAAAATGGGGCCGTTCCACTCACCATCGCGTCGTGCCAAATAATCGTTTACGGTTACAATATGCACACCTTCACCGGCCAAAGCATTTAAGTACGCGGGCAAAGTAGCTACCAGCGTTTTTCCTTCACCGGTACCCATTTCGGCAATTTTACCCTGGTGCAAAACTATACCACCTATTAACTGCACATCATAATGCACCATATTCCATTTAACCTCGCTGCCCGCAGCCAGCCATTCGTTGGCATACTTTACCTTGTCGCCTTCAATAGCAATGTTCTGAAACTGCACTGCAAGTTCGCGGTCGAGGTCGGTAGCCGAAGCCTCCAGAAATTCGTTATTCGAAAACCTGAACGAGGTTTCTTTTACCACTGCAAAGGCTTCAGGCAAAATTTGCTGTAATATTTCTTCAATCTGCCTATCGCGGTCTTTGCGCAGCTCATCAACCTTCTTGTACTGGTCGTCTTTTACCTGCAGGTCTTCTTCCTTTTCGGCAGCCTCTTTTAAATCGGCAATTTCCTTATCAATAGCAGTTAAATGCTCAGCTATCCTTTGGCGAAACTCCACCGTTTTATTACGCAACTCATCATTGCTTAAACCCTTCAGCTTTTCATATTCCGCGTTTATTTCAGCAACAACAGGTTGCATTTCCTTGTACTCACGCTCATGCTTGCTTCCGAAAATTGAAGTAACAGAAGTAACCAGCTTATCAAAAAATCCCATGTTATGTTGTTAATAGTTAGTTATATAGTTAATCGTTTGCCCTGCCCTTTTATTTTTTCAAGGGGCGCTAAAATACAAAATCTCCTCATCCTAAATCCTCAAATACAGGCCTCTCCCGCCCCTCGCTTCGCTGGGGCACTCTCCATCGCAGGCGATAGAGAGGGAAAATGCCCTTTCGGGTGGTCTTTGCCCTCTCTATTCGAAGAATGGAGAGGTGACCGCACGCAGTGCCGGTCGGGAGAGGTCTGTATTGGCCTTTTGCCCTCCAATAATCACGCTAATTCCATTTTACAGCATTATTGGCAGTTTGTGGGTAATAAATTGGTTAATGTGTCTTGTTGGTTTCTAAATTTGCGCCAAATGGCACTTAAAGGTCAACCACATTAAGGTTTGCTGATTTTGCCAATTCCCCGCCCCTTCCGTCTCCTAAAGGGGATACCAGGGCAAAAGGCCAAATACAAGGTTGACGACAGCGCCTGTATTTGTATTCGGCTTTGGTTTCCCCTTTAGGGNNGGGACGGAAGGGGCGGCTGTTTGTATTTGGTTCTGGTTTCTCCTTGTTTAGAAATGGAATGGGGGTAAAATGTATTTAAAACTTATGTATTCCTTTGCTCTCTTTGCGTCTTTGCGATAAAAATGTATTTGAAATTAACAACTCACCCTATGAAAATACTTCTCCTCGGTTCCGGAGGCCGCGAACACGCTTTTGCCTGGAAAATGGCGCAAAGCCCCCTTTGCCAAAAACTATACATAGCCCCCGGTAACGCCGGCACCAGCCAGTTTGGCGAAAACGTGGCCATAGGTGTAAATGACTTTGCCGCCATCGAAAAGTTTGTGTTGCAGAACCAAATTGATATGGTGGTTGTTGGCCCTGAAGACCCATTGGTAAATGGTATCTACGATTATTTTCTGGCCAGCGAAGCGCTAAGCAAAATACCCGTTATAGGCCCTTCAAAACTGGGTGCGCAGTTAGAAGGCAGCAAGGCTTTTTCAAAAGTGTTTATGATAAAACACGGCATACCCACCGCCATATACCAGGAGTTCAGCGCGCACAACCTGGATGCCGGGCTTGATTATATCGACCACCAAACGCCACCCATCGTTTTAAAAGCCGACGGACTGGCCGCAGGCAAAGGCGTTTTAATCTGCCAAACCAAAGAAGAAGCCAAAGCCGAACTACGCGAAATGATTGCCAACGCCAAATTCGGCAAAGCCAGCAGCAAGGTGGTTATTGAGCAGTTTTTAAAAGGAATTGAGTTTTCGGTATTTGTGCTTACCGACGGAATCAACTATAAAATACTTCCACAAGCCAAAGACTACAAGCGCATTGGCGAAGGCGACACCGGGCTAAACACCGGTGGCATGGGCTGTATATCACCGGTGCCTTTTGTTGATGAGGCGCTGATGAAAAAAGTAGAAGAGCGCGTAATCATCCCCACCATACAGGGGCTACAAAAAGACAAGATAACCTACAAAGGTTTTATATACATCGGCTTTATGCAAACCGAAATGCCCAATGGAACTACCGAGCCTTTTGTAATTGAATATAACTGCCGTATGGGCGACCCCGAAACCGAAATCGTTTTCCCCCGCATTAAGAGCGACCTGGTGCAACACTTTGTTGCCCTGGCCAAAGGCGAACTGCAAAACGAAGTGATTGAAACAGACCCGCGCGCCGCAGCCACAGTAATAGTAGCCAGCGGCGGCTACCCCGAAGATTACCAGAAAGGTATAGAAATAACCGGTCTCGACACCATACAAAACTCCATCGTTTTCCATGCCGGCACCAAAGCCGAAGGCGGTAAAGTATTAACCAACGGCGGCCGCGTCCTCGCTGTAACCAGTTACGGCAAAACTATTACTGAAGCCGTGGCAACCAGCAACGCTGCCATTGAAAAAATAAATTTTGATGGTAAGTATTACAGAAGGGATATTGGGTTTGAGTTTAAGAGTACACCCGGTGTCTGACACTTAGGCCAAGCCTATGCGTAGCTGAAGTGTCTGGCACCTAAATTCAGGAGAAACAGGCTGGAAAGGGGTAGGAGTGGTTACCACTTTTCCTTATCATTTTATTGACTACTTCTTGATAATCACAAGATTAGTTCTCTCAAGACCCCTTACCACTGGTAACCACCCCCTTACCACTTTTTAAGTATTTCTTCTGTATCGGATCGATACGCTCTTAGTAGCCTTTACACCTACCCCTGTAAACCCTGGTTTTCACTTAAGCTTTGTAACTAAATCACAATCAGCAAAGTAAAAAGCCATCAAGTTTTTCAGGTGTAAACCCAAATGTTAAAATTGGGCGTGCAATTAGAGGAGGGCCAAGCATCTGAAACTTAAATTTTTGTGACCAAAAAGTTTATATTCGATTTTCAGCATTAAATGCATTATAAATAATATTACAAATGAGAAATTGCATTTCTAAATTCATATTGATAACCGCCTTTACTTTTATTTATCAACTGGGCACCAGCCGCGAAACATTCGGAACTTTTAAGGATTGGGATTATTCGGGCACTGAAGTTTTTGGATTTTTAAAACTTGTAAACCCCGTTGCCAGACATTATTATAGAATTACCAAACAAGATAGCACATCAGTGAGAGTTGAGGAAATTAATGCCAGCGAGATAATCATCCGCACTGTTATAATAAAATTTGTGAATGGCCAGTTAAGCAAGGTAACACACACCAACCAATGGGGTGATACTTATAAGATTTTAATTTTTGTGCCGCTTGGTAATGACGAATTTACAGTTACAGAAACGGTTAACGGCAAAAACAGTTTGCTCCCTTGTAAAACATCGAAGTTTATATACAAAAACAATTTGCTTACTGAGGTAAGATACACGTCGTTTGATGGCCGGTTAGCCAATGGGGCAAACGGAGTGGCTATTATAAGATATAAAAGATTTGATGATGATGATAGGTTTTCACTAATTAAAGAGCAAGCTTTTTATGACGAGCAGGACAGTCCCGTTATCAATAAAGGATGGGATTGTCATAAAGTAGTTTATGAGCGAGATGAAAGAGGTAATGAATTATCAAGGGCGCATTATGACGAACAACAGCAACCCGTAGCTAATCGCCTGGGGGCCTTTAAATTTTTAAAGACGTACGATTTATATGACAATGAATTAGAAAATTCGTCATTGGGGTTAAAAGGAGAGGTTACCCCCATAGTATACGGTGTGGCTAAAAGTAGAATAGCGTATAAAAACGGCTTAAAAACAAAAACTACTTTTTACGATGCAGATAATAATATTGTAAAAGCTGCAGATGCAGGCAGCGGTTTAGCTATTACCAAATATGAGTATGATGAAAGAGGCAACCAAATAAAGGTTTTTTATTTTGATGAAAATGAAAGACCTATGAACGACCATCAGGGAATTCAACGAACGGACGTTACATATTCCAACTTAAATATGGTTATCGAAGTCGAGTTTTTCGACAAGGAAGGCAGACCGGTTGCCGACAAAGACTATATACACAGGTACGCGTACACCAGAGATAAGAAGGGGAGGATAATTCAATCAGCTTTTTTCGACAATTATAATACACCGGTTGAAAACAGATATGACAGGTCTTATATCATTAAAATAAAATACGATTCGCTTGGGCATGTAATTTCCAATTCTTACTGGCGCGAAAACAACGTTAAAATGCATAGATGGGACGGCTATCACGAAAAAATTTCAGCATTCAATGAGCAAGGACAGGAGATTATTTCAAGTCTATACAACGAAAAAGGCAAATTGTTTATAAGCGATGCTGGCTATTCAAGTACCGTAACAAAATATAATCAAAATGGGCAGATAGGCGAATACCAGCGTTTTATTGACAACACACCGGTAACAACCAAAACAGGTGATGTTAAAAACTACCATTCTGTAAGATTCAGTTATGATGAAAAAAACAGAATTTCGCAAATAGAGTATTTTGACACCCTTGGCAATCCCACCAATGCTTATATCGTAACTACTCACCCTCAAATATA
>PMXD01000087.1 GCA_003165895.1 Bacteroidota bacterium
GTTTCTCTCACCCTTTCGGGGTTAGCCTACAAGGACCAGTAAGCAAAGTCCTTTACCTTCTGTCTCAAATCGCCTTTCACATCTACCACAATTCCATCGGGTTTCAGTATCCCCTTAAAGAACTCATCGTTCAAAGTCGAAAACTGATCATGGTTAACAGCAACAATAACAGCATCATAATCACTCCCGAAATCCTTTCTTAACGTAATACCATATTCATGCATAAATTCTTCGGCATCGGCTAAAGGGTCAGTTACTTCAGTTTGCACAGAGTAGCGATTTAGCTCTTCTATCACATCCACAACCCGCGAGTTACGGATATCGCTTACGTTTTCTTTAAACGTTGCGCCAACCACCAACACTTTAGTAAGGGTTACCTGCTTGTTCAGCTTTATCAACTGCTGAACCAGTTTGCGGGCTACGTGAGCCCCCATATCGTCGTTTATTCTTCTTCCTGCTAAAATCACCTCAGGGTTGTAACCCAGTTCAAGCGATTTGTAGGTCAGGTAATACGGGTCAACACTTATACAATGGCCACCAACCAAACCCGGGTAGAATTTAAGGAAATTCCATTTCGTAGCTGCTGCAGCTAATACCTCATAAGTGTTAATGCCCATCAGGTCAAATATGCGGGATAGCTCGTTCATTAATGCAATGTTCAAATCGCGCTGGGTGTTTTCAATAATTTTAGCCGCTTCTGCTACCTTTATACAACTTGCCCTATAAGTACCGGCAGTAACAATTATCTCGTAAGTTTTGGCAATCACATCCAGCGATTCTTCATCGCAGCCCGATACTACTTTCTTTATTTTAGTGATGGTATGCTCTTTATCACCGGGGTTAATCCTCTCAGGTGAGTAACCCAATTTAAAATCAACGCCCATTTTTAAACCCGATAGTTGCTCCATTATAGGCAGGCAATCTTCCTCAGTGCAACCCGGATATACGGTAGATTCAAACACTGCATAATCGCCCCTTTTAAGTACCTTACCCAGAGTAGCCGATGCGCTGAGGACAGGCTTCAGATCAGGCACATTGTGCTTATCTACAGGCGTGGGCACTGCAACAATAAAAAAGCTGGCTTCACGAAGTTCCTCAATATCAGAGGTAAAATGGATATCAGCACCATCAAAATCTTTGGCCTCCAGCTCGTTACTGGGGTCAATGTGCTGCTTCATCATTTCCACTCTTTTTGCATTGATATCGAAGCCGATTACCGAAATCTTTTTTGCAAATTCCAGTGCAATAGGAAGGCCTACATAGCCTAAGCCAATAACTGCCAGTTTCTTCCTTTTATTTAATAACTCTAGTATCATACCTCTTTGTTTTTCGAAACACTTCCACCCGTCAAAATATATTTATCGCCACTTTCGGGGCAGAGCGCTTCACCCTGTTTATCAAAATGTAATTTATGCCCGTATTCACTCATCCAGCCCATTTGCTTTGCGGGGTTACCCACCACCAAAGCATAAGCCGGAACATGTTTTGTAACTACCGCTCCTGCTCCGATAAAAGCAAATTCTCCAATATCATGCCCACAAACTATGGTTGCGTTTGCACCTATCGAAGCGCCTCGTTTCACTATGGTTTTTGCATATTGCCCTCTTCGGTTTACCGCACTACGGGGATTAGTGACATTGGTAAATACCATTGAAGGGCCTAAAAAAACATCATCCTCACAGGTAACACCTGTATAGATGGATACATTATTCTGCACCTTCACATTATTGCCCAATACTACTTCAGGGGAGATAACTACATTTTGACCAATGTTACAATGCTGCCCGATAGTGCAACCCGGCATTATATGACTAAAGTGCCATATTTTTGTTCCTTCGCCTATTTTACAGCCCTCATCAATAATGGCAGTTTCATGGGCAAAATATCTTTTATCGGTCATCATTCAAAAATATCGTTGCAAATATATCATTCCGGCTTTACTGTCATAAGGCAATTGGGTTAATTGAACGTTTTTTTCAGGTTTCCCGATATAAATATTGCTAAAACCGGTTTCAGCTACCTAATTCCGTAGCCCTTTCATAGGCAGCCACCAGGCCGGCACCGATTTTGCCATCTAAGCCAAATTGATCAAATACTTTAACTGCCGCCTCGGTTGTTCCGCCTTTACTGGCAACTTTTTTTATCCATTCGTTGCAGGTAAGTTCGTTTTGGTTGTGCAAATGCACGGCGCCCATAAAAGTCTGGTTAACCAGCAACTCCGCCTCCGAAAGTGTAAAACCCATCTTCACGCCTGCCCGTATCATGGCTTCCATAAAATAATAAACATACGCCGGACCGCTGCCTGAAATGGCCGTTGCCACATCAATCATATTCTCGTCCTCTACATAAACCGACTTACCAGTAGTATTAATAAGATTCTGCACAGTGAACAATTCCTTTTTATCAATGCCGGGTGAAGACGTAAAAACCGTCATACCCATGCCTATTTGTGCCGGTAAGTTGGGCATACAGCGCACCACCCGCTTAACGCCCAGCGTGTTCATGATAGCGTCAATCTTAATACCGGCCATGATGGACAAAATCAGTTGCTCCGGCTTTACAAAGGGCTTGATTTGACCCGCCAATTGAGCAAAATCCTGGGGCTTTACGGCCAGAATTAAAATATCCGTTTCGCTTATAAACGCACCCGGTTTATCGTAAATATTACCACCGCTCAATTCCGTTAAGGCCGTAACCTGCCCGCGGTTCTTATCCAATATAAAAAGGTCCTTTTCTGTTATTACCCTTGAAGTCAGAAAACTACGGGCATAAGTTTTACCCATATTCCCCGAACCGACAATCAATATTTTCATATGTTTAGATTACTTAATGAAATTAACCACTAAGAAGCTGTTCAAAAATTAAAGAAAAGAAATTCAGATTAACACAAAGCCCACAAAGCTCAATACAAAGAACACGAAAAATACATTCTTTGTGGCCTTTGTATTGGCATTTCCCTTTGTGCTCTTTGTGTTAAATTGCATTTGGCTTTAATTTAAATCAGCTTCTTAGCGGTAAACAAGTATTTTACCAAATTAACGCCAGGTTGCCATTCAAAGTTTTCACGGCACCGGTGGCATTAATCGTTACCTTAACCGTGTAAACATAATTGCCCATTGGCTGTAGTTTGCCATTGTATTTGCCATCCCAGCAATAAGTAGGTTGTGTGCCTGAGGTTGGCGTAGTACACATCGTCTTATCACGCCCGCTTTCGTAAACGGCTTCACCCCATCTGTCAAAAATGCTCATCTCCGTTACCGTTACCATATCGCCCTCATTAATAATATGGAAAGTATTATTGTTTAACTGGTCGTTACCATTAGGCGCAAATACATTAGGGATAGCGTAATTGGCAAGATAATTAACGTAAACATTAACCGCCGAAGTATCAGTACAACCACTGGCGGTATCTATTACCACAACCGTGTAAAGCGTACTTTGATGAGGCGTAACTATCGGATTGGCGATTGCCCCATCCGATATACTATCCAGCGGGCTCCACTGATAAATAAAATGGCCGGCAAATCCTGTGGCCACATTCAGCTGCGAACCACCTTCAACCTCAATCGAATCAGGCGAAGCAGTGGCCTGGGCCAGTATGCACACCTTATTAAATGTAACCGAACCGGTTGCAAAACAGCCCTTATCGCTGGTTATGGTAACCGTATAAACACCGCTGTTAGTTAACAGGTCCGATGGACCGGTTGTTGTATCAGACCATTGATACGAGGCAATTGTTCCGGTAACCACCGGTGTAACATCAACATTTATACAGCATGTATTTATAACCGTATTAGTAAATGAAATAGTTGGCACAATGGCCAGGGCCACATCTACCGAATCGCTGGCAGTGCATCCGTTTTTGGTCGCAATTACTGAATACTCGCCCGGTGCCGTAACCACAAGCGAATCAGTATGCGACCCGCCCGGAGACCATGTTATGCCAACCGTAGGGTCGGAACTTGCATGCAGCACAACAGTTTGCTGCCCCTGGCAGACAGATGTAGGGTTTGAACCAAATAAATTAAGCACCGGTGGCGCCGCATTGTAAACGTTCAGCGAATCGGAATAAACAGCACAGCCATTGGCATCCTGGCCGGTATAAAAATACAATCCCGGTTGCATTGCGTTGATAGAACCACCGGTTAAACTATCACTCCAGATAACGTTGGTTAAACCACTTCTGGCACTTAACACCACCGATTGACCGGGGCAAATAGAATCTGCACTGCTACTCACAAACAAACTATCAGGCAATACAAATACAGTTACCTGTATGGTATCTGTTTTACTGCCGCAGCTATTGGTAGCCGTAACAATATAATTACCCTGCTGATTAGGTTGAATGTTTGAAATAGTAAAAGATGCCTGAGTAGAAGTAAATCCTGCCGGACCAGTCCATGCCCAGTTGGTTGTACCCGCAGAAACAGCCGTAACCGTTATACTTTGCCCCTGGCAGGAGGTATTATTATTACCGGTGGTTGAAAGTTGCAGCCCCTGCGGAATGGTATCAATATACACATGCACCGAATCGGCCCGCTGTCCGCAGTGATTGGTAGCCGTTACCCCATAAACACCCGATTGCGCTACGCCTGCATTAGTAATAACAGGATTTTGCTGGGTTGAGGAAAATCCGTTAGGGCCTGTCCACACATAAGTATCAAAACTATCAGTGGCAAACAGGTTGATGGTGGCCCCGTAGCAGGCTGAATCGTTTACAGCAGATGAACTTGCGGTTAAACTCAAAACACTGCCATTCTCAATATAAATATTTATGGTGTCAGATAAGCTTCCGCAGGCATTGGCGCCGGTAAGAATATATTGCCCGCTATTTACCAGTGTGGCATTAATAACAGTGGTATCCTGTTGCGATGAAGAGAAACCATTCGGCCCCGTCCATTGCCATGTGTTTATATTAATTCCCTGTCCCAGTAATGCCAGCTGATAATCGCTGCAAAGGGTATCGCCCGAGCCGGACACAGCCAGAAAATCATGAATTAATGTATCTACATTCACAACCACCGTTGAGGTTGTGCTTCCGCAAGCATTGGTAGCCGTAAAAACATAAGCTCCACTATCGGCAACTGTGCTACCGGTTATACTGAAATTTTGCTGGTTAGAGGTGATACCATTCGGTCCCGTCCAACCGTAGGACGTAGCGCCTGTAGCAGCCCCCGTAAACCTGAGATTGCTGCCATAACACGTAGATATGGAGTCTACTGAAGCCGTTACACCCGTTGGCGCTGTGGCAACATTTACGGTAACAGTAGCCGAAGTTGTGCCACAGGCATTAGTTGCCGATAAAGTATAAACACCGGCATTTGCGTTTTGGAAATTAGTTACCGTTGCCTGCAAGGTACTTGCCGTAAAGCCATTAGGCCCGCTCCATGAATAACCGGTTGCACCCGTCGAACTTCCACTTAGTTTTAATGTTGAACCCGCACAAACCGGGTTAGGCGAAGCACTATCGGTAACTGCTGCAGGCGCCGTGTTTACAACCAGGGTAATAGAGGCAGTATCATTACCACAAGTGTTGCCCGCAATTAAAGTATAAATCCCCGACTGGTTAGCCTGCACATTGCTTAACTGCGGCGATTGTGTCGTTGAAGTATAAGCATTAGGCCCCGTCCATCTCCATGAAGTGGCACCGGTAGCAGCACCGGTTAAAGTAACTGTTTGAGATTGACAGGCCGGGTTTGGATTAGCAGTTGCTGATGCATTGGTTGGACTGGAGTTTACCACCAGGTTTACCGTAGCCGATACACTTCCACAGGTGTTAGATGCTGTTACCGTATAAGTACCCGCCCCGTTAACCTGTATACCCGTTATTGAGGGACTTTGTAACGTGGACGAGAAAGCATTTGGCCCTGACCATGCCCACGTTGTAGAACCTGTTGAGGTTACCGACAAAGCCACGTTTTGCCCGGCACATGCCGGGTTAGGTAATGCCGAAGCAGCTGCTGTACCCGGAACCCCGTTAACAGTAACAGGTTCAGATGCAGTTACGCTGCCGCAAGTATTGCTGGCAACAACTGATAAGGTATAGTTTCCTGCCCCACTCCATGTAACCGTTGCATTAGTTGTACCCTGTCCACCGGTTATAGTGCCACCACCCGAAACTGCCCAGGTATAAGTGGTAGCATTTGTTACCGCCGTTATTGAATAAGCCGTAGCCACAGCACAAGCCGATGCGCTGCCCGTTATAGTGCCTATAGAACCAATACCGCCCGTAACGGTAACAGTTAAAGCCTGCCTTGAATTACTTACACAACCGGAACCCGATGATGCTTCCACATAATAAGTTGTGGTAGCCGTTGGATTAACGGTAAGTGGCGCTGCGCCTAAAAAAGTGCCTCCGGATGCAGCATTGTAAACATTATAAGTAACCCCTGCCCCACCGCTGATAGTTGAACTCCCACTTGGGCAAACCGTGGCAGGCGAAGCTGTTGCACTTGGCACTGCCGGTGCAGTGCAAACAACTTTTATGCAATTGATAGAATCCGCAGGATGCACTACTATACCCACTAAAGTCATAGTACCAACGGTTGTAGAAACCAGCGAATCGGGCGTAAACGCGATTAATGCAGGGCTGTAAGTAGCTTTGGCAGGATTAAAAACAGCAGAGGTGCATCCACTCGGGTTCGCTTGTCCCGAAGAGTTTGTTTTTACCAATAGGTATTCGTATCCACCAGTCCCTAAAGCGGTAGTAACCATAATAAAACCACTATCAGCTACCTGCCTGCCCTCGGGCAAAAGCGAGGCAAAGCCACCAGTATATCCTTCTCCCCATATTACAGCTCCTGTAGATGAATTCACTTTTAAAACATACGACTCAAAGCTTAACCCCACCGCCATACCAACCATTGCATAGTTTCCATCAAAAGTTGGTACTGCATTGTAGTTAGCATTTACAGGTAAAAAACCGTTGCCGTACTGATAGCCGGTGGCCGTGCCAGCGGTAGAGTTAAAGGTTGCAATAGTAGCGTACGAATTATCATCTCCCCCAATAACCTGCGAAGTGCCCGGAGCTGTGGTTATACTGGTTATTGATGTGGCCTCTATATCCTGTTCCGTACTCGATGTAGATGTTGCCCCCCAGTGCTTAATATAGGTTACATTTCCATTAAAATCAGTTTTAATTACCAGCCCGTACGTTCCGTAATCATCGGAATGTGCCTGGCTCATGCTTCCAACAAAAACATAGCCATCAACCGCTTCGGCTACATCATTCAACAAGTGGTCGTTAATATAATTAACACTGCAAAAAACGACCTTTGCCCACAACAGGGTTCCCGAACTGTTTACTTTAAACATATAACAATTAGCCGAATCTTGTTTTGCATAGCCTCCCGGTGGTGTGGCACCATAAACATATCCCGCAACAACAAAACCACCATCACTGGTAGGTAAAACCCTCGATGGGTCTTCTGATGTTCCTGAAGCCACATGGTAGGTATTTGACCAGGTTACATTACCGTTAACATCAAGCCTGGATAAAAAAAGTCCGTTGTCGGTAGCTCCGGCAACTATATACCCGCCGCTGCTCACATTCTTCACATCTACTATCTCTGTTTCAAAAGTCCCGGCAGTATATTCTTTAGACCACACTACATTGGCCCCTGAATCAATAACCGTAACGGCACCCAATATTGGAATGGTTCCGTCAGTACCAGTCATTACATACTGCCCTGCAGGATTTTGAATAATATCAGTAAGAATAGGAATGTTGAAAGAACCAAAACTATAGGCCGCCTGAAAGGTAGTTTGCTGGGCACCTACAGATAAAGTGTAAATAATAAAAGCGAGAACCAGTGAGTAACGTTGTTTCATCAGCGCGGGGTTTATCCGATAAATTTAAAAGAATTTACCTTTAAAGTTAAAATTTTATCAGAATGTGGTGAATTTAAGGTTATGACGGGCAGTTTAAGCTTTGGGTTGCTTAAAAACATACCTGATCAAATTGTATCGTTGAGTATTTATGAATTACGAATGCTGATTTATGAATGAATACCGGCTTGAAGGCTAATCTTGCTGTTCAATTCAGCAATCATAATTCAGCAATCAAAATTCATAAAAAACGATACAGCAGATTATAAGCCGGTTACAATGAACTCTGTCCTTCTGTTCTTCGCTTTTCCTTCCGGGGTGTTATTATCTGCAATGGGCTTGGTGGCTGCATATCCTTTATAGCTTAAACGCTCAGGTGCAACGCCGTTTTTAACCAGGTAATCGTAAACACTTTTTGCCCGGTTTTCTGATAGCTTCTTATTCTGTTCTTCGGTGCCCGTATTATCCGTATGGCCGCCAATTTCAATTTTCATGCTTGGGTTCTTTTCCAGCAGCTTCATTACTACACTTAACTCTGAGGCCGATTCAGGTTTCAACTCGTATTTATCCGATTCAAAGAAAACGTTGTTGAGCACCACGGACTCACCTACTTTTATTTTCTGAAGGGCAATATCAATATCAACCGGGGTTCCTTCTTTGGCATCCTTCAACATCACATTTTGAGAGTGGAAAAGATACCCATCTTTTAAAACCTCCACCGCATAGTTTTTACCGGCAGGCAGGGCCGAAAGAAACACGCCATTTACTTTATCTCCTGATAATGTGCCATATAATTTCCCTGTTTCAAGATCATATACCTGCACATTAGCCTGTATAGCCGCTTTGCTGTCTTTATCATACACCATTCCCTTTACGTATGAAGAAAAATGAGGCCTGAACTGTTCCGGAAGTTCGAAACTGTAAATATCCATTTGTCCTTTGCCCCCTTTCCGCTCACTGGCGTAATAAGCCATAGTGCCATCAGCAGTTACAAAAATGCCTAATTCATCACCCGCAGTGTTAATGGGATATCCAAGGTTAACCGCCTTGCCCCAGCTGCCATCCGGCTGCTTGCGGCTCATAAAAATATCGAAGTTACCCATGCCTTCATGCCCGCGCGATGAGAAGTAAAGTGTTTGCCCGTCGGGATGAATAAACGGCCGCATTTCATCGTATTCAGTATTTACGTTAGGGCCTAAATTCTGCGGTTTCCCCCAGGTTCCATCCGGGTTTAAATTGCTTACCCAAATATCGGTGCCTCCATAACCATCTGCCCGTATACCGGCATAATACAACTGCTTACCATCGGCACTTATACAGGGTTGTGTTTCATAACCGGGGGTATTAATAGGTGCCCCAATGTTGTTGGCGCGCTCCCATTGGTCGCCGACTTTACGGGCCATGTAAATATCTGCCCGGCCTAAGCCATCGGGCCTTTCAGCACTGGTAAAAAACAGGTATTTACCACTGGGTGATATATTCTGCGCCCCTTCAACATATTGTTCCGTATTAATTGCATCGCCAATGCTGGTGGCCTGTTGCCAGCCTGCAGCAGTATGCAAACTCATATAAATATCCTCGTCCTGCATATTACCCGAACCATAATGACGGGTAAAGTATAAATACTTACCATCAATGGTTAGCGAAGGCATACTTTCGTCATCAGCGGTATTAACACCGGGGCCCAGGTTAACCGGTTTAAAATCTACCGGGTGTTTCATGGCATCAACTGCAAAATCACAATCCTTAATCATCTGCTCCGACATTAACCTCTGCTCAGCCGGAATTTTGGGTATTGCCAAAAACTGCGTAAAATTTGATTTGGCTTTGGTATAATCTGCCAGGTTCATGTAGCATAAACCCAGGTTAAAAGTTACACTGGGGTCATAATCTGCTTTCAGTGCCTTGGCTTTCTCATAAGCCCTGGCAGATTCTGTATAGTTTTTAAGTGCTTCAGAATTGATTTTACCAATCAGTATCCAGGCATCAATAAAATTATCTTTTTCCTTAACAGCCATGTGCGCAAACGAGTCGGCTGCATTAAATTTACCGTATTGATAATCATAATCGGCACGCGTGTAGTACTCTCCTGCTTTACCTTTTACCTGGTCGGCAGTAGCTATCTGGGCAAATGTTGCTACAGATAAAAAGAGGGCTGCGAAAGCAAAAAACAGTTTATTCATTATTTTCAATTGTCGGTTAAATATTAAAAAGCGCGTCATTGCAAGGCCCTGCGAAGCAATCTGGTATTGAGTCCGAAGCAAATACAAGATTGCTTCTTCGTAAAGCCTCATTACAATGACGCCGTTGTAACAACTCGAAAATAAAGACCTTCCCAGCCGAGTCTCNNTTTGCGGAATGGGGGACTCGGCGCTAGTGCAGTCTGCCTTAAAGCCGAGTCCCCAACCTTCGGAAGGGAGACTCGGCTAAGAAGGTCTTTTCCTGCCTCACTCCGATTTTTTCTCTTGCCCCAAGAGTGGTTACTCGCAATGACGCCCATTTAGCTAAGGTATATCCATATACTTATGCACCTGCAACGAAATCTCCCACTGTTGGTTTTGCTTTACGTAATCAATTATTACAGGCAACATTTCTTTCTCCTTACTCCATTCGGGTTGTAAAAACAACTTGCATCCTTCACTGACTTTAGCAGCATTTTCCTCAGCCCACCTGATATCGTTTCTGTGAAATATAACTGCTTTTAATTCATCGCATTCTTTCAAACATTCCTTTAACGGATGTTTAAATTTTTTGGGTGAAACACATATCCAGTCCCATTCGCCGCTTAAAGGATAAGCGCCCGATGTTTCAACATTGGTTTGAATATGGTTTGAATGAAGGGCGCGGGTTAAATCAGCCAGGTTGTACATCAGCGGCTCCCCTCCTGTTATTACGCACATCCGGGCGCCTGATTTTATCACCTGCGCAACAATTTCTTCAACTGTCCATAAAGGATGCTTTTCGGCCAGCCAGCTTTCTTTTACATCGCACCAGGTGCAGCCAACATCGCAGCCGCCAAGCCTTACAAAGTAAGCGGCCTTGCCCTGGTGGTAGCCCTCCCCCTGTATAGTATAAAAATGCTCCATTACCGGAAGCCTGGCAATATGTGTGGTATCGGTACTCACTCTCTGCAAATTGAACACAAAAACAATCAAAACCGTTACACGAATATCCACAAAAAAGGCTGCCTGAATTTTATTCAAGACAGCCAAACGCAATAGAACGCTGATTTGTTATGATTTTTATGATTTCCTTATGATTTTTTGTACTAAAAAAAAGAATATCCAGAAGCATCTGAATCCCAAAAACATATTTTGGTTTTAATCATAACTCCTTATCATAAAAATCATAACAAATCAGCGTTCTATAATGTATTGATAATTAAAAGGCAACTATTTCAAAAATATCCTTGTCATATTGAACATGGGCGAGGTCAAATTTGCCATTTACAACGGGCACGGTAACATCGGTGCTCTCATTATCGTCGCCAAAGTAATAAGTAAACTTAACGGCAAAATCCGATACATCTTTGTTTTGGGTATGTGCATCGCCTTTCATTAAAATAATGGTTTTACCATCATCAATGGCCCTGGTATTATCATTGGCTGCTACCAATATTGCATCAGGCACCGAACCACTTATCTTATCAACCACTTTAGAACGCTTCAGCTTAACTTTAAACGAATCAATTGCCGCAATGCTTGAACCAAACCTTACCACACCCAGCAAATTTTCTTCTTTCAGGCTACTTAAAGGGTCAGTGGCTGCCTTTTTAGAGGTATAACCTATAAAATATTTATTAATTACGTTGGGTATTTTAACTTCCAGGTCAGAGAAAGAACAACTAAACACCTCGCTTCCGTTCTGCAGGCTGAACCTTCTGATAAAATCATGTTCGTTATCGTTACCCTCCTTTACTGCCAGCAAAGTATTGTCTTTAAACGAAATATCAGTAGCAACAAAGCTTGCATCCCAGCTAACCGCCTTTGTATCCATTACACTCTTTGCCGAAATTTCATACATCTTATCATGGTTTACAGAGTCAGCATAGCACAATTCGGTTTTCCTGATTTTCAATAATAAAGGGATTTTGCCAGCCCCTTCTATAATATTCACCACTTCATATGAAGTATTGCTTTGCTGAATACAAACTCTTCCGTTTTGGTCAAAAACCCTCACCGAAGAAGAAGAAGAATCTGAATAACCGTTACCAGCTACGGCTCCTGGCTGGCTGGCATTAGTGCTACCGCTTTCCTGCTTGGGCTTTTGGTTACAAGAACTTAGCAGGGCCGTTCCAATGATGGCTATCGCAGCAAATTTCAAAACACCGGTTACAATTTTACCTTGGTTATACCTCATTTTTAGCGGCTTTTAGTGTATTTAATAAAAGAGAAACTACCGTCATAGGCCCCACCCCTCCCGGAACCGGTGTAATGGCACTGCATTTGGGCGATACCTCGGCATAATTGGCATCTCCTTTTAAACGCCAGCCGTTTTTGGCAGTAGCGTCAGTAACGCGGGTAGTGCCTACATCAATTACCACCGCACCCTCTTTTACCATATCGCCGGTCAAAAAACCGGGTTTGCCAAGGGCGGCTATTATAATATCTGCCTGTAGGGTTATCTCCTTCAGGTTTTTAGTTTTAGAGTGGCAAACTGTTACCGTAGCATTGCCGGTTTTGCCCTGGCCGCTCATTAATATGCTCATGGGCCGGCCAACAATATTGCTGCGCCCTATAACTACACAGTGCTTACCGGAGGTTTCTATATTATATCGCTCTAATATTTTGGTTATGCCCAGCGGGGTAGCAGAAACATAAGCCGGCAAACCCAAAGTAACCTTGCCCACGTTTACCGGGTGAAAACCATCTACATCCTTTTTAGGGTCAATGGCCATTATTACCTTATCGGGGTTAATGTGCTTTGGAAGGGGCAACTGAACAATAAAGCCGTCAATATCCTTATCCTCGTTCAGCTTTTTCACCTCGCCTAATAAAAACTCTTCTGTAATTGAATCGTCGAGATGAAGAAGGGTAGACCTGAAACCCACCTGCTCACAACTTTTTACTTTATGGCCCACATAGGTAAGGCTACCGCCATCATTACCCACCAATATTGCCGCCAGGTGCGGCGTTTTACCACCACTGGCTTTCAGTTGTTCAACCTCCTGTGCAATTTCAGCCTTCAATTCATCTGCCAGTTTTTTGCCGTCTAATAATAACATAGAATAATTTTAATTGAATTTCCGATTTACGGTGTTGAATAGTATAATACCGATTCCGCCAAAAGTAACTGACGCAAAGAAAAACAGAAGAAGAAAAACCAAGGCACGAAATTACCAACAAAGGCAAAAGTGATTTACACCAGGGTTTTTCTGAGTGCATAACAAATTGTCGATACCCGGCATGAGTTCCGGTTGGCGGGGACGCCAACTGGGGTGGTTCTCGTGGTTGGCGTCCCCGCCAACCACCAATGTCGCGACAATTTGCATTGACATTTTTCTTTGTGTTCCCTGCCCATTCCGTTCAGGCGGGCTTTGTGTTAAATTGTATTTTGTTTTAATTTTTAATAGCCACTCAGTTTTTATTATTGCTTAATCAGCTTACCTGAATAAGACTGATTGTTGTTGGTTATTTTAATTATATAAAAGCCAGCTGCCTGAGGTTTTCCGTTAAAATCGGCCCCATCCCAGGTAAAATAGTTTTGCCCTTCGTGTAACGAATTGCTGAAGTCGGCAATTTTCTGACCCAACATATTAAATATTTCTGCTTTTGGGTTTGTTGAGCCATACAGCGTAAATTGTATACTAACCACATCGTTAAAAGGAACCGGGTAACATAAAAGGCCTGATATACCTGTTTTTACATCGGCTATACCTGAAACAACACCGGCACAGGCTGTAATATATTTAGCACTTACAGCTGAAAAAGTAACGCCGCCATAATCTTCTACCTTCATGTGTACAGGATCGTTTAATTTAACTATTAATATGTTTTCACAGTTTTCGTCTTTGCCGGTCAGGTCGGCTGCACACTCAGGCTTATGAGTAACTGAACTTACAGGGCAACTTGCAGTCCTGAAAACGGCGCCAATATTATATGGGGTTGAACCGGCAGGCATGGGTCCCCAGCCAACACCGCCATGCAGTGAATCCGGGTCGGCTTCGGTGGTATAATAATCCACTATGTTAAAGCAGATACTGAACGTATCGGTACCTATTTTAGTCATCAGGCCTTTTCCATCGTTCAGGCCCCAATCGCCCACAATGGTTTCCCATAAAGAATCGGGATTAGACCACCCCAGGCCTGAGTGCATGTAAACGGTATCAACACCTGCAAGCTTACAGGTTCCTGAAAGTTTATTAGGATAAATCTGTATCTGCAGTATGCCTGTATTGGTTTGGGCACTAATACCCGAATGCAATAGACAGGCCATCAATAACATTACAATTGATTTCATAATTAAGTTTTTAAATTTTTATCGGGTTATGGTTACTTTTTTAATTGCTCTTTCGTTACTGCTTAAAATCTGGAGTGTATAAATGCCTGAAGCAATGTTACTGGCATCCATCATTATTACATTATCTCCGGCCTGCATGTCTGTTTTCTTAACCTGCACTGTTTGGCCAAGCTGGTTTAGCAGCGAAATGGTAAATGTTTGCGCCGATTCAAGGCTAAATTCAATACTGAAATTTCCGGTGTTAGGATTAGGATATAAATTTAAACCTGTTAAACCTGCAATAGGAATTATACCGGTGTTGTTAACGTCTATCTGCTCAGTTACGGAGTCAATTCCTCCGCACGAATCCTGGATGGTTAATGTTACTGTATAGAAACCCGGAGTGGCGTAAGTATGAACCACACTGCCTACCTGGTTGCTTGTAGTGCTGTCTCCGAAATTCCATGAATAACTGGCTACTTTTACAATAAGCGAGCTATCTATAAATGTTACCCCGTTTCCCGGGTCAATACTTTCTACATAGAAACTTGCTATGGGCGAACCGCAACCTACCACAACGGTGGCGCATGAATCTATAATTACCGAACTTGTTCCAATGCAGCCTGCACTGTTGGTTACGCTAACGGTATAAGTGCCCGGTGTGGTAACTGTAATGGTTTCGGTGCTTGCCCCGGTGGTCCAGGTATAAGAAGTAAAGCCTGCACCGGCATCTAATATTACCGGCGAGCAATCTGTAGTATCGTCTCCCAGACTAAGAACAGGTGCCTGGCCCTCTGTTACGTATACGCTTGCATTGCCACTGCAACCTGCGTTGTTGGTAACAGTTACTGAATAAGTACCTGTATCTGAAACATATAAATAGGAGGTACTGGCACCGGTGTTCCATTCATAAGAAGCAAAATTGCCCCCAACATTCAGGGTAAGTATAGAGTCGCCGCAAATAATAGTATCGTGTACCAAATTTACTGTTAAAGATTGCCCGAATGCCACAGTAACAGTTTGGCTTATGCTACAGCTATGGGTATCGGATACCGTAAGCGTGTAATTTCCGGCAGCGGTAAAATAGGTTGCCGGTGTAGTAACACTGTTAGACCAGTTATAGGTTAAAGGCCCTGCAGCCGAGCGCGCGCCTGTAATACCTGTAAAGGTTGATGTAGGCGGATTTGCCTGTAAATTAAGGATGATGTTGTTGCCATTATCGTCCTTACCGGTACTATCGCCAGTTGGGTTTCTGAACACCATAAAAATGCCCAACATCGTGGTATCAGGACTTAACAGGTAATAATTTCGCGGGTCTATAGTAATAGTCCACATATGATTGCCCAGCGAACTCATTTCACCTACGCCGTCATCGAAGCCCCAGTTACCAACCGTATTATCGCCCCAGGTAGTGCTGGCAGGTGTTTGAACGCTTGAGTGGAAATACACTTTTGTGGCAGTATAAAGGCTGGAGGCACCTAAAGCTGCGTTGTATACAATGGTAACTGAATCGCCATTGGCATTAATACTGGTTGCTGCGTTTACATGCACTGTATCAGTGCCGCATACGGTAAAGCTATCGGGTAAAACCAGGCCAAGCACTGAAGAATTGGTTATTGTTACCGTATCATACGATTTGCAATTGGCAGAGTCAATAGTAGTTATCCAATAGCTGCCTTCCTTTATTACAGTTAATGTTGAATTGGCTGATGCAGGCCTATCTAACCATTGATAGGAAGCAAAACCGCTGCCCGCGTTAAGCGTAACCGGAGTGGTTGCAATACATCTTACTACGTTGCTTCCGATGTTAACCGGTGCATGGCCTGTTTTAATGATAACTGAACCGGTTGCGGTGCAACCGCCGATACCGGTTGCAGTAACGGTTAAATTTGTGGGGCTGGTAAATACCCTGCTACTGCTGGTGTTGCCATCAGACCATAAGTAAGTTACCGCAGTATTCTGTGTTTCGGTTGAACCGGAAACAGGGGTGTAGGCAGATGACAGGGTGCCGTTATTATCAACTATAAAAATATTGGCGCCATTATTATTGGTTGTAATCAGGCCGTTAAAATTTCTGAACACCATCCATAAGCCATCCAGGCACGAGTCGGCAGAATATCCGTAATAACTGCGCGGTTGTATTCTGATAGCCCACAGGTTGGTTCCAACATTGGTCATTCTGCCAAGCCCGTCATTTAGGCCCCAGTGGCCAATGGTTGGGCCATTCCATCCTTCACCAACCTGCAACTCGGGCGAAGAGTGCATATAAACATTGGTATCGCCGGCAAGAGTGGTGCCGGTAGCGTTAAATAAAACTGTAATGCTATCCCCGCATAATTGCGTGGTTAATACCGAAGCATTGGCTGTAATGTTTACCGTACCGCCCGAGCAAAAAGAGGTATCAACGTGTAAAAACTGCGGGCATTGCGCGTTTGAAAAAAATGCTGCCCAGCAAAGAATAACCAGTGTAAAAATCCTGCGCATGTAATTGCTTTGTAAAAGTTATTAAATAATGTTCGTTTGGGAACTAAGTGTTAATTATACACTAAAGTAGTAAATTTTGACAATTGCACTAAAACTCAACTTACTTAACTAAGCCAATTGTTAAATTCTAAAGAGGGGTTATTGTTTTACTAAGATACAATATGCCCACGGTTTAAGGGAACTATTATATAAACCGTTTAAAGCAGCAGAAGTTGAAGAAAACGCGTTTTTGTATTCACCCTTTAGAAGATTTGAACTGATGTTGATTTTCTGTTCGTTTTTTGACAGGTTGAGCACTATCACAATTTGTTTCCCGTCTTTATTCCTTGCAAAGGCGAGTACATCTTTATTGCCGGTTTTTAACACCTGTAAATCGCCGCCCGCATTGCCGTTCCAGAGTTCGGGCGCATTTTTTTTCAATGCCAGCAGGGTTTTGTAAAAAGATTGCAGGGGATAATCTTTCCAGGCTATACTGTCTTTGTCAAAAAACTTCAGCCGGTTACTGATGGCCGATTCCTGGCCACTGTATACCAGGGGCATTCCCGGCAGCGTAAAGCACATTACATCAAAACACTTTACTGCTCCATCCATACGTTCGTATTCGCTCCCGTTCCACGAGTTTTCATCGTGGTTGGAAGTAAAATACATGTGGTAATCGTTTTTATTATAAAGACTGTCGCTTTTCTTAAAATATATTTCAAAATCGGCAGCATGCTTTTCGCCTTTGGCTGTACTGTTCATCAGGTTCAGTAACTCCCAGCCGTAGGTCATATCAAATCCGTTGCGGTTAAATTCCGGGCCTTCGGCTTCGGCCAGCATAAATACTTTTTTTACCGAATCAAGTTGTATGCGCACCTGTTTCCAAAAATCAAGCGGCACCATCATAGCAACATCGCACCTGAAACCATCTACATCGGCTTTTTTTAACCAGAATTTCATGGATTCAATCTGGTAATTCCAAAGGGCTTTATTATCGTAATTAAAACCTGCCACATCGCTCCAGTCGGGCACCGGTGGAATTATTTTTCCGGTAACGCTATCATGCATATACCATTCGGGATGTTGTTTGGTTAAATAATTATCGGGCGCCGAGTGCCTGGCCACCCAATCTAAAATTACCTTAAAGCCCATACTATGAGCCTTATCCACTAACTCCTTAAAGTCATCAAAAGTTCCGAATTCGGGATTTACTTTTTGATAATCTTTAACAGCATAGTAGCTGCCTAAGCTGCCTTTGCGGTTAACCAGGCCAATGGGGTAAATGGGCATAATCCAAAGTATATCTACACCCATTTCTTTTAAACGGGGGAGGCTTTTTTCAAAAGCTTTGAAGGTGCCTTGAGGGGTATATTGCCGGATGTTGACTTCATATATTGAAGCGTTCTTGGCCCAATCGGGGTGCGAGTAAAAATCTGTGTCCTGTTGGGCGGAGCTAATGAAAGTGAGTAAAGTAAACAGGAAAATGAAAAGGAAATTTTTTTTCATAGCGTTTTTAGATTTTTATAAGCCTGAGGAGGGAAGGCATTTAACGGATGCTGCAAGTTTAAGTAAAAGAAGTGAGATGGTTTTTTTTGGGGGGCGCACAGGGGACGGAAGGGGCGGCTGTTGGCGGCTATAAATGATTTAAGTATTATGCAATATATATGACCCAATTCCGTAAGCGATAATCAAAATAAAAGAAATAAGACAATAAAAAAAGCCCAGAATTCCGTCCATTTTAATGGATGCTTTACGTCTTTCATAATAGTACAAAACTATATTTTCAGATTTTCCTTTGCGCGAAAAATACCAATATATTAATCCCGCAAGTATCAAAGCTGCAATAGTAACCTCGTTAATTGCCTTTGCGCCACCGAGGAGGTGATTTAAACCAGTATAAGCTGTAATGTCAATGAGATAAGTTATGGTTGCTATTGCAAATGATTTTTTAGCCCTACTGTGCGATATGGATCTGCATAGTACTCCTGTATATTATAGTACTTAGTACCCGCTACCATAAACCGGTATATCAAATAGTAGATTAAATCAAATGGGTTCATGTGTTTTCGTTGTTGGTCACCGGTTTTTTGTTTTTGCTTTTAGGTAAACTGTGGCAAAATAATAGTTTTAATTATTATTATGTGAATGGAAAAATGGGTTTACACTTTTTAGTTAAAATCTGTAAAATGTAAACCTCAACTAATTGATTTTTAATCTTTTACGGCAAAAATCGCTTCAAAAAGTGTAAACACCAAAAAAGCAATGCTGACAGGAACTAACCTGCTTTGGTAACAGTCTTTACATTATCATCCGTATCACGGTCAATGAGTTTGTTGTATATATCTATACCGGCCTTAACAGGCTCCTCTCCTACTATCACTTCAAAAGTATTCTTACCGGGTTTTACGAGGAATTTTTTAAGGAACAATTGTTTGTCAGAATATTTGCCATTAGTTTCGGGGCCCAGTACTCCAATATCAATGTAATCAGCAAAAGGTATGGCAGTTTCTTTACCGGCACTATCAGCCCTGAACTTTTCGGCTGTTACGTGTATGGTTACTTTATATTTTCCATCAGCAGTTTTTACCCAACTTGCACTATCGCACTTATTTGAATAAAGCGTGATGGTTTTATACATATCGGTTATCAGATACTTTAACGAGTCGGGTGTATAATGCGACAGGGTATCCAGGTAATCTACCGAATTGGCATAAGGGGCCCTTTGAAACTGGTTGGCCTTAATAAAGGCACTCATAGCCTTATTAAAATTATCCTCACCAATATAGTCCTGCATGGCGTACATCACGCAACTTCCCTTCTGGTAATAGATATGCTGCTGGTTTAACACATGGTATAATGGATTCTCGCCATTAGGGTCCAGTTGCCTGCCAGCCAGATACCGGTCCATTTCGTATTTTAAAAATTTGCGCATTTTATCTGCACCAAAGGTATGTTTCATTACCATCAGCGCCGTGTATTGCGCCATACTCTCGGTCATTATCAAAGAGCCCTTTTGCCTTGACCCCGAAACCTGGTGCGCCCACCACTGGTGGCCAATTTCGTGCGCAGTAACATAGTATGGGTAATCAATTTCACTGCTATCCCTCAAATCAGCCATAAAACCTATCGACTCAGAAAAAGGCACCGTATTGGCAAACGACTGCGCAAAACTTTCATACCTCGGAAACTCAATAATACGCGCCTGCCTGAACTGGTAAGGGCTAAAATTTTCGCCGGCATATTTCAGCGCATCCTTCATACCCCTCATCATAGATTTAAGGTTATACCCGTGTCCCTTGTGGTAGTATATTTCAAGATTAATACCATGGAAGGTATCGCGCGCCACCTCATATTCGGCACTCAATACAGAATAAAAATTCAGAATAGGTGCATCCATTTTATAATGAAAATATCTTCTGCCGTTTTCAGTCCACTCCTTTTGCAGGTAACCCGGTGAAATAGCAATTTGACTTGGCGAAGTACTTACTACGCAGTCGTAGCTTATCCAATCCGCATCGCTGAAATATTGGCTCCTCTCCCGGCCAATATTGGTTTCGGGGTCGGCAGGTTTTATCTGCTCACCCATGCCTTGTTTTCTGCGCTTGTCTTTAGCCTCCAGCTCATTATCCGGATTATATCCAAAGTAAGGCACAAACTCATCGCTGTGAACAAACGAACCATTATAGCTGATGGTGTTATTGAAAGCCCCGTTCTTAAACCCTTTTTCAACCAGCGAAGAACGCCAGGTAACGGTTATTGAATCGTTAGGCTGCAGTGCCTTTGCCAGTTTGTAAATCCTGAAGCCCACCTTTTTATCATCGTAAATAACCTTGCCCAGGTTATCAAAATCACCGGTAGTAAGCGCCGTGGGATAAGTAATAAACACTGAATCCAAAGCCCTTGCCGAACGGTTTTGCAGGGTTATCTGCGTTACAGCCGAGTAGCGCAATTCCTCGGGAACTAAATCAATTTTAACCCGTATGCCGACCACCTTGGGATCAGGTTGGGTTAAAAACTTACGGTATTGCTTTTCGTAATCGGCTTGTATTTTTTCATCTCCCTTGGTGGTACTGTATTTATTCAGTATGTCCTGGTTATAATATATCCAGCCACCGGTGCCAACAAAAACAGCGGTTAAACAAAGCAGCAGGGTTGCAATGCGCCCGTTCAGGTTCTGCTTCAACAATGCAAACCTCGAACTCAGGTTTTCATCGGTGCCCCTTGGCCACAGCAACTGCGCAAATACAGCCAGTATCAGGGCCGCCGCTCCCCAGTAAAGCATATACCAGGCCAAACGGGGAATATAAGCGCCAAAACCATTCATATCCGAATACCGGCCTCCCGGAATATCAAACAAGCGCTATAGCCCATGCTCAAAACCCGCCACTGGCAGAATACGGAAAAATATGACATAATAAGCCACCATTACAAAATGGCCCGCAAACTTGTTGTTGATGATGGTTTGTATAAACAAAGCAAAAATGCTTATCAGCAAATACCCGGGCAATACAATAAAGTACAGCGTTTTAATGTAAAGCAATAATTCCAGGTGGGTGTATGCATGGGCAAGTTGTATCAAAATGCTCACAACCATAATAACGGTTACCAGCAACACATTGATAAGAAATAACGTTAAGGCTTTACTCCAAAACGACAGCCAGTTAGGCACCGGCAGCGTATCATACATCTGATCAAGCTTCAGTTCGCGTTCATTCCAAACCAGTTCGCCGCTGTAAAAGGTAATGATGATTAAAAAGAATAAACCAAAAGAGCCGCGGGTCAATTCAAGTAAGGCATAGGTAACCGGGTAAATTTTGGTATCATAAATTGCCTGTAGGTTGGTTGATGCAAAAATCATAAACGCAACGCCACCCAAAACAATACCTATAAAAGGCAACTCGCGCACAGTGTTTACAAAATTTATCCATGCCCCGTTTAGCATTAACCCAATCTGGCCTGCTGTGGTATAAGTAGTAACAGTTTTAGGCAATTTCGATAAATCAGAATGTGATAAACTCTCCTTCTCTGCCTTTTGTTTTTTGCCGGTACCAGCCGGGGTTTCAAATTTAAACAGCGCATAGCACAAAGCAAAAATGAAACCACCAATCGCCGTCCAGATTACCCGGTTGTATAGAATAGAACCTATAAAAGGCACCAGCATGGTATTCTGTTCAGAGGTGGTCCAATACCGCTCAACATCCATGTTGGCCATTAAACCAAAGGGGTCTAACAGCGCATATGTTTTAATATGGTCGAGGTTGCTTAACTGCGTTAGCGCAATTAAGTAGGCCACAAGCAAAATAACATTGGCCAGGTAAGCAAAAAGCATTTTGCGGCTTAATGTAGCTACCGTAAAAAATATAGCGCCGGCTATAAATATATTCGGCAACACAAACATTACATACGGCTGAAAATAATTGATAAAATGATTGGGGCCAATCCTTGCAGCGTCAACCCAGCCCAGGGGGGGGCAAATTATTGAGCCGAGGTAAATACCTGACGGAAGCCCCGTAAAAATCAAAGCCGTAACAACAAACGTACCTGCAAACCTGCCGCCCAGGTAAGCAAATTTACTGATGGGGGTAGTAAAGTATAATGGATAGATACCCGTTTCATAATCGCGCTGAACCGTGGGGCTGAACATGGCCGAAGAGATAAGCATACCGAGCGCACTTCCTACCACAAGCGCAAGCGCTATAGGGCATGGGGCGTTCTTATAAATATTATTAGCCCCGAATGTGACGCCATCTATTGCCACGGTCAAAAAAATGACTATCATTAAAAGCGCAAAGTATATCCAGGTTGTTGGCCTTCGCAACCGGTAATATAATTCAAAAAGAAAAATTTGTAAAAACATGGTCTCTTATTAATTGATGTTATAACTGCACCCGCTATCTGCTCCGCTCCCGCCGTTTAAACTCCTACCAGCGAATTACCCACAACGGTAAAATATACATCCTCCAGCGTTGGTTCAGAAGAAGCAAAAGTACCATCAGGGTTTTCGTCGCTTACGCAGGTTACTTCCATTTTACCGGCTACCAGCCTGTTACTTACCAGGTTAAATTGTATATAGTAGCCAAGTTCCTGCTTATCAATTAATTTTTTCCAGACCTTGCCCCTATAGCTGTCAACTGCCTGTTGGGGCGTGCCTGTCATCTTTACTTCACCTTTGTTTATTATCGCCAGTTGGCTACACAAACTATGCACATCATCTATAATATGGGTTGAAAGTATAACCACAATATTTTCTGAAATTTCACTCAACAGGTTATGGAAACGGTTCCTTTCTGTCGGGTCCAGCCCTGCAGTAGGTTCATCCACAATGATAAGTTTTGGATTTCCCAACAGCGCCTGCGCAATGCCAAATCGTTGCTTCATCCCGCCGCTGTATCCACCCAGGTTTTTCTTTCTCGATTCCCACAGGTTGGTTCTTTGTAAAAGCGCTTTAACAATTTCCTTTCTTTCGGCCGTATTACTCAAGCCCTTTAACCGTGCAAAATGGTCTAACAACATTTCGGCGCTTACACGCGGATACAAGCCAAACTCCTGCGGCAGATAACCCAGCACTTTTCTCACTTCATCCTTCTGCTTCAATACGTTAATATCTCCCATAGTTGCTTCGCCTGAATCAGCCTCCTGTAAAGTTGCCAGGGTGCGCATTAGCGAGCTTTTACCGGCCCCGTTCGGCCCAAGCAAACCAAACATACCGGTGGGTATATCAAGCGATACGTTTTTCAGAGCCTGCACTCCGTTGGAATAAGTCTTGTTCAGGTTTTTGATGGATAGTTGCATATTAGATTTTTATAAAGTAGAATATGGTGTTATAGGCGCCAATATACGTAAATACACAATAGTTGTCCTATTTACAAAAAGCGCAAAACCTTTCAGGTCTTAGCCGGGCAATTGGCAACGCCGAGACCTGAAAGGTTTAGCGCGCCGACCACAGCAACCGGGGTGGTTAGCCTGCCTGCCGGTAGCTACGG
>PMXD01000160.1 GCA_003165895.1 Bacteroidota bacterium
TGGTCAGTCTGCGATTTTAAGGTCATACTCAAAAATCAGGTTTTGGCGCCAAACTCTTTTAGGTAATAAGGTTCAAAATACGCAAGGTCTTCAAATTGCCCGCTCACGGCCTTAGCTTCTGAAAGCGAAATCATAAAGCGCGCATCGGATTGAATACCTGTAACAAATTGAACGTTGAGGGATTTAAAAACTTCTTTACATTTTTCGGCCCCGCTGCCAAATACTAATAAGGGGCTGTGCGGTTCCAACTCCTCCGCAAGCCTATCGTTTACCGTAACTGCTTGTGTTTTCAATAATTCGCCACCATTAGCGTCAAAAACCGCGGTATAGATATCCATGCGGCGTGCATCCAGTGCAGGCATATATGCCGCTGTTGGTATACTTACTGTTTTCATTACCCCATCGGCCATTGCAAGTAATGTGGGCACAGCTATCAGCGGTTTGCTCAGCGCGTAGCACAATCCCTTAGCAGTTGAAGTCCCTATCCTCAAACCGGTATAAGAACCGGGGCCGGCGCTTACTGCTATTGCATCCAGCTGATTAAACGTCAAATTGTTTTTTTGCATTAAATCCTCAATAAAAACAGTGAGCACCCTTGCGTGAGAATTTCCCTGTACATCCTCTCTGTAATCTACCAGCTTGCCGTCCTTTGCAAGGCAAACCGAGCATATAGTGGACGAGGTTTCAATATTTAAAATCAGCGGCATTTGTGCGAATTAAAATTCAATATCCTTTTCAATTACACCGGCGCCGCGCTTTACTTTAACTTTGGTTTTATCGCCCTTATTAAACTGGCTGAGGGCTTTCATATAGCTGTTCATCTCTGTAACCTTTATATCGCCAAGCTGTACAACTATATCACCGGCCAGCAAGCCTGCTTTGGCTGCGGGGCGGTCTTCTTTAACAGCATCAATGCGCAGGCCTTCGCCTTCGTATGTATAGTCGGGGATAACGCCTAATGTTACTTTAAATTTGGGGGCACTGTCAACATTATCATCTTTGGTTTTGGTAAAGCTTAGTTTGCCTTTATCGTTTAACCCGCCTATCAGCGACACTGTATATTTGATTATATCTGTCATGCCGGCGTAATTAATCTTGTCTTCGGTATCGCTGGGTTTGTGATAATCTTTGTGCTGTCCGCTGAATAAAAACACTACCGGTATATTTTGCAGATAAAACGAAGTATGGTCTGATGGCCCGAGGCCCGATTCGGTGGTTTTAATATGCAGCGGGGTTTGCAGTTTGGCAAGTGCATCTTTAAACGCCGGCGAGGTGCCAATGCCGTTTACAGTTAATGTATGTGTTACAGAATCTACCCGGCCTACCATATCCATGTTTATCATGTAATTGATTTTATTGAGCGGAATGGTGGGATGCTGAACAAACCATTTTGAGCCGTAAAGGCCAAGCTCCTCGCCGCTGAAAGCGATAAAAACATAGTTGTTGTTTTTATATACCGACCCTTTTAATAACGAAGCCAGTTCAAGCATAGCGGCTACTCCGCTGGCATTATCGTCAGCGCCATGATGCACCGCAGGCGGGCCTGTATACAATGAATGTTTAGGGTCGCCCATGCCCAGGTGGTCGTAATGGGCGCCAATAACAATGGTGTTTGCTGCATGGTTATCAATAAATGCCACAACATTACTGCCTTTAACATGCGTTTTTACACTGTCAACCGTGGGGTCGTAACTAAAGGGCTGAAGATAATCAGCCATTACAAGCTTGCCATCCGGCGCGGGTATACCCTCGTTCTTAAATGTTTCAATAATATAGGCTGCCGCTTTGTGCTCATCGTCAGTGCCGGTCATGCGGCCATGCAGGCTATCGGATGCCAGGTAAGTAATGTGCTTTTTTAATTTGGCCGGCGATTGGGCGTTAAGAATTATACAGGGTGCTCCTATTATGGCAAAGAGGAGTAAAGTCGTAAACCGGCTTATGTTTCTAAAGTTCATCTTTTCACAATTTAATTATCTGAAAAACATTTCATCAATTTCAAAATTACTGCCTATTCACTTTCTTTTTGCCGTTTTACCTGTTCCTTTTGCCGGGCAATCAAAATTGCTTTATGCAATTTGGCTTTTAAAATTGCCATGGAAGGTAATTGAGTATAGTACTTGGCAACTTTTATCCGGTCCTCCTTTAGTAACAGCAGTTCAACATGCTCATCCGATTTATCAGAACAAAGTATTAATCCCACTGGTGCATTTTCCCCTTCCCGTTGCTCATGCTTTTCAAGCCAGCGCAAATATAACTCCATTTGTCCTTTATCTCCGGCTTTGAACTTGCCCATCTTCAAATCAATAACTACCAGGCATTTCAAGCCACGGTGATAAAACAGCAAATCAATTTTATAATCTATTCCATCTATGACTATACGTTTTTGTCGCGCAATAAATGCAAAGTCACTACCCAATTCTGTAATAAATTGCTGTAACTGGGCTAATATCCGCTCTTCCATATCTTTCTCCGAAAAAGTTTCTTTTAAGCCTAAAAAATCAAGCAGGTAAGGATCTCTGAACACCAGTTCTGTGTTAGATAGTTCTCCTTTCTTTAATTTTTTAAGCTCCTGCTTAATTAATTTTTCCGGCCTTTTTGAAAGGGCAGTACGTTCAAACAGCAGGCTATCCATCCGCTCCCGTAGCAGCCGTACGCTCCATTTTTCTGCAATGGCCATCTGTGTATAAAACAATCTTTGTGTTTCTTCTTCCAGTGTAATTAACTCTATAAAATGGCTCCAGCTCAATTCTTGCGACACTGTCGCAAGAATCTTTTTATCAGGAAAACAATGATAGAAATTCATCATTCGGCTTAAAGATGAAATAGTATAACCGGTGCCATATTCAATTGTCAATTCTTGCGACAGTGTCGCAAGAATCTCTTTACCATACTTTGCCCGGTTACCTTCAAGTATATGCTGATGAATTAAACCACCAATACTCCAGTACAAATGTGTCAGCGATTGGTTTACCTGAACCGCTACTTGTTGCCGCGCCTGTTCTATTTGTAGTTTTATCTTTCCAAACAGGCTGTCAGTTTTCTTTACTTTTCTTGCTATCGGCTTGCTTTTTGACTTTGCCATATTGATTTTCTTATTGCCTTTTCGGCTTTTATCAGCTAAATATAAAATTTGTTTTGAATTTACGGCTTGAGCCAACCCATTCAGATATATACTATTGGGGGCCAAAATCCATGATTAAAACCGATTTCTCTATTTCTTAATAAGCCAAACTAAGGAGGTCTGCCTTATTTTGCTTACCTTCGCGCCCTGTTTGTAAAGCTGGTTTATTGAAACGGAGTTAAAAGCCCGTTCCCGGAACCAAATTATCAGATTCATTGTTTACCCGTTTTTAGTTTAAAAAGTACTATGCGCAATCAGAATATCAGGNNCACGTCGATCACGGCAAAACCACTTTAGTAGATAAAATACTTCACCAATGCTCTTTATTTAGAGATAACCAGCAAACCGGCGAATTAATTTTGGATAACAACGACCTTGAAAGAGAGCGTGGTATAACCATCCTGGCCAAAAACGTATCAGTTGAATACAAAGGCATTAAGATTAACATTATAGATACCCCCGGCCACGCCGACTTTGGTGGCGAGGTGGAGCGCGTATTGAACATGGCCGACGGCGTGTTGTTGCTGGTGGATGCCTTTGAAGGCGCCATGCCCCAAACACGTTACGTGTTAGGCAAGGCTATTGCTTTAGGCAAAAAGCCTATTTTGGTTATTAATAAAGTAGATAAAGAAAACTGCCGCCCGGATGAGGTGCATGAGTCGGTTTTTGATTTGATGTTCCACTTAGGTGGCAGCGAAGACCAGTTGAATTTCCCTACCGTTTACGGTTCAGCTAAACGTGGCTGGATGGGCCAGGACTGGAGACATCCGGCTGAAGATGTTACTTACTTATTAGATACCATCATAGGTCATATTCCGGCTCCTGAAATAAGAGAAGGAACCGTGCAGATGCAGATTACTTCACTGGATTATTCATCGTACCTGGGCCGTATTGCTATCGGACGTGTTACCCGTGGCAGCATTAGCTCGGGCGAGAACGTTAACCTGGTTAAACGCGATGGCAGTGTCGTTAAATCAAAAGTGAAAGAGCTTTATATATTCAGCGGATTAGGAAAAGTAAAGGTGCAGAAAGTTGAGTGTGGCGATATATGTGCTGTAATGGGTGTTGAAGGTTTTGAAATTGGCGATACCGTTGCCGATTTCGTAGCTCCGGAAGGCATGATACCCATCCATATTGATGAACCTACCATGAGCATGGTTTTCACAACCAACACGTCTCCGTTTTTTGGTAAGGAAGGAAAGCACGTTACCTCGCAAAAAATACGTGAGCGTTTATATAAGGAACTTGAAAAGAACCTTGCCCTGCGTGTTGAAGACACCGACGCTCCTGAAAAATTCCTGGTGTTTGGCCGGGGTATTTTGCACTTATCGGTTTTAATTGAAACCATGAGAAGAGAAGGTTACGAGTTAAGCATTGGTAACCCGCGGGTATTGGTAAAAGAAATAGACGGCCAGAAAAACGAGCCTATTGAAATATTAACCATTGATGCCCCTGAAAGTGTAGCCGGAAAATGTATTGAACTGGTTACCCAACGTAAAGGCGATTTACTGGTAATGGAGCCCAAAGGCGATATGATGCACATTGAGTTTGAAGTGCCATCAAGAGGATTGATTGGGCTAAGAACCCTGGTATTAAACACCACTGCCGGCGAAGCTATTATGGCCCACCGCTTTAAAGAATACCAGCCATGGAAGGGCGATATCCCGAGCCGTATTAACGGAACCATTATTGGTAAAGAAGCAGGTCGTGCTACTGCCTATAGTATGGATAAATTAAGCGACCGCGGTAAATTCTTTATTGAGCCCGGCGTTGAAATTTACGAAGGACAGATTATTGGTGAGTACACCAAAAACGGCGACTTAGTAGTAAACGTTGTGCAGGCCAAACAGTTAACCAACTTCCGTGCTGCAGGTACTGATGATAAATCAACCCTGCCCCCACCTATAAAAATGAGCCTGGAAGAAAGCATGGAATATATACAGGAAGACGAATACGTTGAGGTTACCCCTAAATCTATCCGTTTACGTAAAATATACCTGAACGAAAACGAACGCAAGCGTTTCGGCAAATCATAAGCGCTGCTTAATAATTCAAAAGCCCAACCAGAGTAATTTGGTTGGGCTTTTTTTTGAAAATTTCGCACGGAGGCACGGTGAATAATACAGAGAAATACAAAGTAAGTAATTGTATTCCCCGGCTGCTAACTCTGTGCCTCCGTGCGAAATAATTATGCAATTGAGTTAGGTGTACGACAAATTTCCNNCAGCAATGCAAAAGCATCAAGAGAGAAATTTGTCGTACACCCATTGAGTTTGCTCAGACATCCTAAGCCAGACAAACCCCTATCTTCGCGCCACAAACAACACCCATGATTGTAAGGCCAAAATGTTTTTATTACCTGCTTCAAATATTAATTGCTGCTGTCGTATTCACCGGTTGCTCCCCATCGGCCAAAATCAGTCATTACAATGCTTACCGGTTTAATCAAACAAACACCGATAGCATACCTGATGGAAAAGTGAGCGTAACCTTTTTAGGCGTTGCATCTCTGCTTATTGACGATGGTGAAACACAATTACTCACCGATGGCTTTGTTACCCGGCCAGCCCTGCTTAAAACGGCTTTCGGCAAAATCGGTTCAGATACCAGCCTGGTAAAATCAGTTATCAGTAAAGTTCACATCAACCGTTTAAAAGCTGTATTCTGTGCCCATTCGCATTACGACCATGCCATGGATGCGCCCTATATGGCCGCGTTTACCGGCGCACGCTTATACGGCTCATCCTCTACGCTTAATATTGCCCGGGGTGCTGGTTTGCCCGAAAACGCGATGGAACAATACCAACCCGGCAAACCCTTGCATTTTGGCAAGTTTACGGTTACCATTCTCAACTCAAAACACACGCCCGCTTTAAAAATATTGGGTGCCAAAGATGATGTAGGCGAAAACATAACAAGCCCATTGCATCAACCCGCTAAACTGAAAGAATATAAAGAAGGTGGTGCCTATGATATTTTAATACAGCACGGCAAACACAGTATTTTGATTAAAGCCAGTACCAACTTTATTCCCGAAGCATTAGATAGCGTACATGCGGATGTATTGTTTTTGGGTGTTGCCACCCTCAGCAAGCAGGACACCGTTTTTCAAAACAACTACTATGCTCAAACGGTAAGCAAAGTACATCCGCAAATTCTCATCCCTATTCACTGGGATAATTTTTTTACACCGCTAAGCAACAACCTAAAACCCTATCCCAAACTGGCAGATAATGTGAAGAAGGATTTTAATTTTTTAATCCGTAAAACCGGTGAGGATAAAATACGGTTTAGGATTATGGAGGGGTTTGAGAGGGTGGTTTTGTTTTAGACAACAAAATCGCACAGCGGGTATGAAGGCTATTAAGAAAAATAGTAAAATTTGCTTATAATTGAATGAGTTAAGCCCCAAACATATACTATGACCTTGAAAAAAAAAGCCCCTCGACAAAAGCTTAATAAAATCCAGATTCAAAGAAAAATTGACGAGGATTTAAAAAGACGATGGCTCTTTCTTCTACCGGGAAAGAACTCTAATGAATTTATTTTACCCGGTGCTCACC
>PMXD01000356.1 GCA_003165895.1 Bacteroidota bacterium
TCCATTGCAAGCGATAGAGAGGGGAATTATGCCCTTTTCAGGAAGCGTATCTCCTCTTCCGGTAGGCATTAAATCCTATTCCAAACAACACTATCAGAACAATAGGCAAAAGAATGTTTATTAACTGCCATTTCAGTTTTTCATCTTCAACTTTTACGCCGTTTAGCATGCGCAGTTTTACTTCTTTATTGCGGGTTTCTAAAATGCCTTTATCGTCTACCAGGTACTGAATGCAATTGAGTATAAAATCTTTATTGGCAAATTGCTGTTTGGTAAATTTATAGTAACCCAGTGGATAAAAAGTGCTGTCGCTCCTCATCTCGTTGCGGATGATATCGCCGTTACTTATCACAATCATTTTGCTCGCCTTGCTTTTATCTACAAACTTTAAAGCAGCTACGGTATCGCTGGCCGCAAGAAACTCAGGCGACATGCGGTTTTTGAATACCGATTCAAATTCTCCTTCCAGCAAAACAGCTACCGGTATTTTAGGCTCGTTGTAATAACCGGGGTTTGGTTTTGTTTGGGTAATAGCAATGGATACACGGGTAGGCGCCATTTGTGCTTTGGCGTTTTCGGTGGTATGTAACAAAATTGTTTTGGTAACGCCGGGGTTACGGATGGTATCAACGCTACTGGGGAAGAAACTGGCAACCGGGTCGAGATTTTTGATGATGGAGTGGTTATTATCTGAAATCAGCATGGGATAATAATACCACGGAAACATTTGTGTTTGCGGTGCATTGCCCATTTGACCAGTTACAATAGGGATAGGATTGCACATATTAATATCCTGAACCACATCGGCATTAATTCTTACCCCGTATTTAAACAACATGTCGTCCAGGTTAAACTCGTAATCGTTACCCACTACAAACTGAACGCCCCTGTCTATCCGCAGGCTGTCCATATTAGCATCCGTTCCATCCAGCAGCCAAATAACCTTACCGCCGTGCATGATATACTGGTCTATTTTATACTTATCCTTTTCATCGAACGGACCACGGGGTTTGGCAACAATAATAACATCTGTATAAGTGGGTATATAATAAGTGCTGCGCAGGTCTATATCTTTTACTTCAAACTGCAGGCCCTCCAGTGTTTGCCTCAGGTCTTCTGTTTCAATGGGGGCTAATTCGCCATGCCCATGCACAAAAACTATCCTGGGTGGGCGCGATTGGGTAAGCTTTTGAATAGCATTGGCAAACTTATACTCCAACTGAATTTCGGAGTGGTTCAGTATCTCCTCGGGCCCGTAACCAATCTGGTTATCGAGTAGTTGAACGGGCATTTGCCTGCCCGCATAAGTTACAATAGCGCCGGGGAAAATTAATTGCTGTTTGCTTTCGGTTTTGCTTTTGGTGGTAAGGTTGGTGGGTGCAAGTCCGCGTTGCATTAAATCGGTTATCATGGTCTTGCGGTCATCCAGGTTTTGGATACCCATGGGGTTGATAAATTCGTATTCGATATTCTTGCCGCCGTAGGCCCTGAATTCTTTCAGCAAATTGCGGGTGCTTTCTTTCAGTCTTGTAAAACCGGCGTTTAAATCGCCATCTAAATAAACTTTAACGGTAACTATATCCTTCAAATCGCGCACCATTTCTTTGGTGGGTTTCGAAATAGAGTAACGCTGCTCGGAAGTAAGGTCTAACCTGAAATAGTAATAACGGGAAACCACATTCAACAGCAAAAGGATAGTCAGCATCAGCACTAAACTGATGATGGCCTCCCGGCGGTTGGTTAATATGAGTTTCTGCTTTTTTACCATCTTCTGCTTGATAGGGCTGTACGGGTCATTAAAACAAAAAGAGAGATGACACTCAAAAAGTAAACTACATCGCGGCTGTCAACTACACCCTTGCCCATGGCATCGTAGTGACTGCTTAAACCTAATGATTCAATCAGGTAATCGTTTTTACCCACAAAAACACCAAACTGGGCTATATAGCCAAAAGACATATAAAGGAAGAAACAGAGGAACACGCCCACGATAAAAGCTACAATCTGATTGGAAGTAATGGCTGAACAAAAAATGCCGATAGACACAAACACTGCCCCTAAAAATATAAGGCCAAAATATGAGCCCAGCACGCCACCCACATCAACATTGCCCACCGGTGAGGCTAAATGGTAAATAGTATAGAAATAAATAAACGTAGGCAGTATGGCTATTAATACCAGCAGCAGTGCAGCAAAATATTTACCTAAAATAATCTGCAGTTCAGTAACCGGCCGGGTGGATAGTAATTCGATAGTGCCGGTATTGATTTCCTCGGCAAAAGAGCGCATGGTAACTGCAGGGATAAGCACACATAAAATAAAGGGAGCCACATCGAAAAAGTAATCGAGTGAGGCATAGCCTGAATCCAAAATGTTGCTATCGGGGAAAATCCAGATGAACAGGCCCAAAAGAGTCAGGAACACAATGATGGCCACATAACCAACCAGTGAGCTGAAAAACTGCTGAATCTCTTTTTTAAATATTGCGAACATATTGCGGGCGACAAAAATAACCGAATAGATTTTAGAACCAAGAAGCTAGATATTAGAAGCAAGACTAAGTTGGTCCGCTTAAATCTTGGTTCTCGGTTCTAATATCTTGAATCTAGTTAACGGGTTAACTGTTTAAATACCTCTTCCAGCGAATACTCTTCTTTATTCAAATGCAAAAGGGTGAGGTTTTTTTCTTTGGCAAAATTGAAGATGTCTTCGCGGATGTCTTTATTTTCTTGTCCTACAAAACTCCATTTGCCGTCTTTCAGTTGGTCGAAAGATTTAACGCTTTTAATGCTTTTTAGCATGGCAAGGTCAACGGGTTGTTTAAACTCGGCGGTAACTACAATTTCGTTTCCCACCCGGCTTTGTAGCTTTTCGGTTGAATCATCGGCCACTATTTTTCCTTTGTTGATGATAATAACCCGGTCGGCTACGGCCTGCACTTCCTGCATAATGTGGCTGGAAAAAATAACTGTTTTGTCTTTACCCAGTTTTTTGATAAGCGAGCGTATTTCAACCAGCTGGTTAGGGTCGAGGCCGGAAGTGGGCTCGTCTAATATTAATACCTCAGGGTTATGCAACATGGCTTGTGCCAGGCCTACCCGCTGTTTATACCCTTTTGATAACTGGCCCACTTTCTTTTTACGCTCTGCCGTTAAGCCGGTAACCTCTATCATTTCGTTAATGCGCTGTTGGGTTATTTTGCCAAGTTTATGCAGGCCGGCCATAAATTCCAGGTATTCCTTTACATACATATCGTAATAAAGGGGGTTGCTTTCGGGCAGATAGCCAATTTTTTTGGTTACTTCCAGTGGCTCGGTAGTAGTATCGAATCCACAAACCAAAGCACTGCCCGACGTCTGGGGAACAAAGCAGGTCAACATTTTCATGGTGGTTGATTTGCCGGCACCGTTGGGCCCTAAAAAGCCTAATACCTGACCTTTGTTTACCTCGAAGGAAATATCATCAACTGCACGTTGGGTTCCGTAAATTTTGGTAAGGTTTGTAACTTTTACTGACATGGTGTTATTTTATAGTGTTCAGGTGCGCAGGTGTTCATGTGTTCAGGTTTTAACGGGTTTTTGGGGTTAAGATTGTTGAACCGGCAACCAGTAGCCAACAGCCTAACCGCCCCCAGGACAGCCCCTCCTGAATCAGGAGGGAATTTAAATGCAAACAGCCGCTCCTTCCGTCTCCACTGCAGAGGGGAAACCAAGGCAAAGTAACCAAATACCAGCTTCTGACAGCGTTGTTTGTATTAATTTGGCTTTGGTTTCCCCTTCGGGGACGGAAGGGGCTGGCGGTAAAACTAAAAAATCTGGTGGGTAGTGTGCCATGTATCGGCGGTAAAACATATTTTCGCCACCTATGAGCAAAGAAAACACCCAGAACCTTTTCCAGGAAATTATTTCGCATTGCAAGGAATACGGATTTATTTTTCCATCGTCGGAGATATATGATGGTTTGAGCGCGGTTTACGATTACGGCCCGTATGGTATTGAGTTAAAGAACAACATACAGCAGTACTGGTGGAAGAGCATGGTGCAATTGCATGAGAACATAGTGGGCATTGATGCCGCCATTTTTATGCACCCTAAAACCTGGAAGGCCTCCGGCCACGTAGATGCTTTTAACGACCCTTTAATTGATAATAAAGATTCGAAGAAACGATACAGGGCTGATGTGTTGATTGAAGAGGCCATGCAAAAGCAGGAGGCTAAGATTGAAAAGGAAGTCGAGAAGGCCCAAAAGCGGTTTGGCGACACGTTTGATAAGGAGATGTTTCTGAAAACCAACCCGAATGTTTTGCGGGTTAGAGAAAAGGTAGATGCTACCGAAGCGCGCTTTAAAGCTGCTTTGGAGGCCAACGACCTGGCTGAAATTAAACAGATTATTGTTGACCTGGAGATTGTTTGTCCAGTAAGCGGCACCCGTAACTGGACGGATGTTAGGCAGTTTAACCTGATGTTTGCTACTGAGATGGGTTCACTTGCTGAGGACAGCAATACGATTTATTTAAGGCCTGAAACTGCACAAGGTATTTTCGTTAACTTTTTGAATGTAATGAATACCTCGCGCCAGCGCATTCCTTTTGGTATTGCGCAGGTGGGTAAAGCTTTTAGAAATGAAATAGTGGCCCGCCAGTTTATTTTCCGCACGCGGGAGTTTGAACAGATGGAAATGCAGTTTTTTGTGCGCCCCGGCGAGCAAAAAAAATGGTATGAGTATTGGAAAGAGGCACGTTTGAAATGGCACCGCACACTTGGCTTTAAAGAAACGGAGTTGAAGTATAAAGACCATTTAAAAACGGCCCACTATGCCGATGCAGCCGTTGATATTGAGTTTGAGTTTCCTTTTGGTTTTAAAGAAATGGAAGGCATACACAGCCGTACTAATTACGACCTTACGCAGCATCAAAATATGTCGGGTAAAAAGCTGCAGTATTTTGACCCTGAACTGAACGAAAGCTATATTCCTTACGTGGTTGAAACCTCTGTTGGTTTGAACCGGACTTTCCTGGCGCTGATGTGCAGCGGGTATAAAAATGAAAAGCTGGAGGACGGCAGCGAGCGGGTTGTTCTTGCATTACCTGCATTTTTAGCACCGGTTAAAATAGGTGTGTTCCCGTTGGTGAAAAAAGATGGCCTGCCTGAAAAGGCCCGCGAGATTTTTGATGTATTGAAATTTGACCACCAGTGTTTTTATGATGAGAAGGACTCTATCGGCAAACGTTACAGAAGGCAGGATGCACTGGGCACCCCTTTCTGCATAACCGTTGACCACGATACTTTGGTAGATAACATGGTTACCATCCGCGACCGCGATACGATGTTGCAGGAGAGGATTAGTATTGAGAAGCTGAAGGAGGTGGTGAATGCGAAGGTGGATTGGAGGAGGAGGTAATTCGGCAATGAATACAAGTGTCGTCGTTTTTTGTGAGATTTGTTTTTTATAAATTCTGTCTCAGCCCCTTCCGTCCCCTAAAGGGGAAACCAAAGCCAAAGGCCAATACAAGACCTGCTGTTAGCGCTGTATTTGGGCTGTTTTGCCTTGGTTTCNNGGACGGAAGGGGCTGGCTGTTGAATGCCTGAAAATATGACCCGGCTGTACCTATTTGTGTTCTCGCTTATCACCCTGGCATCCTACGGCCAAACGGATTCCATCCAGTATTTTGATGCTTCAGACAGGCTTACACATATTGATAAGGCAGCGTATTACCGCAAGATTTCAAAGCAGGATACCGGTAAAATATATCTGGGGGTGGAGTACTGGATGGATGGCCGTATAAAGATGATAGGGCATGCGCTGGATGCGGGCTTTTTGTATAAAATAGGCAAGTATACTTACTACTATAAAAACGGCAATAAGAGCGGAGAGGGCCAGTATTACAGTAATATTGAGCAGCGCGTTTTTGGGTTTAAAAATAAGAGGTGGGACACCTGGTACTCCAGCGGAAAACCCAAAGAAGAATGGGTATACAAAATTGCCNNAAATTGCCGATGACTTTACTTATTCGGAAAGTTTTTTGATGAGCTTTTGGGATACTTCCGGAGCCGAATTAACCGCTAAAGGCGATGGAAGGTATTATTATACCGAGATGGAGAACACCCGGCGATCGTTTAAGAAGATTATTTTTTCGGGGCCTGTACATCAGGGTATGTTTGATAGTGTATGGCATGCGTATTACGCTAACGGAAAGGTTTATACCGATGAACTTTATAAAGATGGGAAACTGGTAAACGGGAAAAGTTATGATGACGATGGGAAAACATACAACTACGACTCGCTTGAAACGCAGGCGGCTTTTCCGGGTGGGCTGGAAGAGCTGAACCGGTTTATAAAACTGAATGTGGTGCCGCCACAGGGTATGAACAGCGATATACTTAAAAGCGTGGTGGTAAGGGTTTTTGTGGGCGAAAATGGCTTTGTGGGTAATGCTACCGTTATACAGGGCGTTAATGCCGTTATGGACGGTGAGGCCGTGCGCGTTGCCAAAGCCCTGCCGCGTTTTATACCGGCTACCCACCGCGGCCAGCCGGTGGATGCTTTTTTTACTTTTCCGGTATCCTTTAATCTGTTATAACGTATTAAATCTTAGCTTTAGGTATTGGCTAATGCTGATATGAAATGAGAAAGCTTGTTGTAATTATCTTTTTGGCGATTAGTTTGGTGGGGAGGGGACAGATGTATGATGCGCAATGGGTGCTAAGTTTTAATTCATCATCTCTGGATTTCAGAATTGATACAATAGGATTAAGCGTTATACCAGGTAACATACCAATGTTCGAAGCAAATGCCAATATTTGTGACAGTAACGGTAACTTACTTTATTACACCAATGGGTTTTTTGTTGCTGGGAATGATGGCAATTCTTTATTAAATGGGGATACTCTTAGTCCCTGCGTTTATACGAGCCAAAACTATTCAGGAGGTTCGGGGATTGGACAATCAGTAATTTTTTTTCCTCGTCCTGGAAATAGCCGCTATTATGGTCTCTTTCATTTTTCAAACGATACTCTGAACAGACCATGCACAGTGTACCATAGTTCGATTGATATTGAAGGTAATTCTGGGTTAGGATCCTTAATAGAAAAAAACGTGCCTGTTTTAACCAATGTTATTTTAAGGGAAGGTGGAATGACCGCATGTAAACATGCGAACGGTCGCGATTATTGGATAGTAATACCTGGGCATCATAACAATGAATTTTATGAGTTTCTCCTCGCGCCCGATACAATTTTAGGTCCTTTTCTTCAAAGTATAGGCCCCATTTTCAATAGTCAATATGATTATGGCTATAGTAAGTTCTCGCAAGATGGAAGCAAATATGTAACGTCTTGCGCAGAAGGGTTAATTCTTGTGATGGATTTTGATCGATGTAGCGGCCAGTTCAGTAATCCGGAAACTCTTTTTCACAATGCATCTACGATTCCAAATCAACCAGTAAGCGGCGCTGTTTCTGTCGAATTTTCAACGTCAGGACAATTTTTATATGCAACCAATAGCGCGGATTTAACACAGTATAATTTATCGTCAAGTGACGTTCAGGATTCTGATGAAATATATGTTTCAGATAGTAATGATTTTTTTGGTTTAGACATGTTGCAATTAGGCCCTAATGGAAAAATGTATTGCAGCACTTACAATGGAGGGCTTTATGCCTTACATGTTATAAACTATCCTGACTCATTAGGTTCAAGTTGTGGGTTTGTATATGGAGGGCAACATACGTTAACTAATAACTCCGTTAATGTACCCAATATGATTAACTATAATCTTGGTCCCTTGATTGGTAGTGGATGTGATACTATAAAAACCGGCATTGCTAATGCCGGCGAAAATAATTTATTACGAATAAGACCAAACCCGGCAGATAAGTACTTGTATGTTGAGGTTGGCATGCAAGGAAGTTACGAGTTTGATTTATTAAATGCCGCCGGACAAATTTTGGATAAAAAGGAAACCAGGCAGGTAGATATTTTTGATACGGAGCATTTAGCAAGCGGGGTTTATTTTTTGAGGGTGATTGATAAAGCTACGGGTGCGGAGGTTTGCGGGAGGAAGGTGGTGGTTGTGCATTAATTTCCCTTTGTCTGAATCGGGATTAAATACAGATTAGAGGATAAATACGGGAGAATACAACGTGGCCATTTGTATTATCCTGTATTCATCAGTTATTCATCCTGTAAATTCTGATTCAGACAATGAGTACTCGGCTAAGAAGGTCTTTATTTTTGATTTGTGCCATAAAGACAAAACGGAAGATTGCCACAGCCTTTTTTCTAAAATTTTTTATTGGAAAAGGCTTCGCAATGAGTGTGCCACGAAGATTGGATATGATATTCCATCGCAACT